>JAKSOM010000203.1 GCA_024405585.1 Acidaminococcaceae bacterium
CCGGATAACCCAATTCCCGCATAATCGCCAATCCCCGCATATCCGTCACCAAAGTGTTGTAGCCGAAACTGGACCCCCGCTCCGTCAGAAGCAGATTCCTGTTCCCCGCCTCCTCCACCTTGCCAATCACATTCTTCATATCCCAGGGAGCAAGGAACTGCCCCTTCTTCACATTTACGCATTTCCCCGTCCTGGCCGCCGCCCACACCAAATCCGTCTGGCGGCAAAGAAAAGCGGGAATCTGCAAAATATCCGCCACCTCTGCAGCCTTCTCACATTGCCAGGGTTCATGGACATCCGTCACCACCGGCACCTGCAGTTCCTTTTTGATGGCAGCCAAAAGTTGCAACCCTTCCTCAATGCCAGGCCCACGGAAGCTGTGATAACTGGACCTGTTGGCCTTATCAAAGCTAGCCTTGAAAATATAGGGAATATCCAATTCCTGACAAATCTTCTTCACCGTCCGGCCAATCATCAAACTCCGCTCAAAACCCTCCAACACACAGGGGCCCGCCAAAAGTGCCATGGGCTGCCCCTGCCCGATTTTATAATTACCAACTTCTACAATATTCATCCTTCATCCCTCATCCTTCATCCGTCACTCAACAGCCGATTGACTCTTGCCAAATCCTCCGGGGTATCCACCCCCACGCCCTGAAAATCGCTCTCCAACACTTTTATCCTGTAACCGCTCTCCAAAGCCCTTAACTGCTCCAGGGATTCCGTCAGTTCCAAAGGCGTGGGCTCCAGGGCTGCATACTTCAGCAAAAAATCCCTGCGGTAAGCATAAATTCCCACATGCTTATACACCTTTACCCCTGCCTCATTTCTGGGATAGGGCAGCAAACTGCGGCTGAAATACAGGGCATACCCATCCAAATCCGTCACAACCTTCACCGAACCGGGTTCGTTATACTCTTCCTGCTTCATAGGACACTTCATAGTGGCCATCTGCAGATCTCCATCCTTGGCAAAAAGTTCCGCCAAGGCATCTATGATTTCCGGTGGCAGCATGGGCTCGTCACCCTGCACATTGATGACCACATCCACATCTTCCCTATCTTTTGCCACCTCCGCCAGACGGTCCGTACCGCTCCTGTGTTCCGTACTGGTCATAACCGCCCGTCCGCCAAAATCCTTTACCGCCTGATAAACCCTGTTGTCATCGGTGGCCACAATAACCTCGTCAGGCATCTTGGCCTTGGCCGCCTGCTCATACACCCTCTGAATCATAGGTTTGCCCGCAATCAGCTTCAACGGCTTCCCCGGCAACCTGGTTGAGGCATACCTGGCCGGAATTATACAAATGACTTTCACTTACTTTCTTCCTTCCTTACGCTTTACGCCTTGCTCAACTTTATCCAACATGTCACCAATCAAATTTTCCACGGCTTCCTTGCCCTTGGTGACATCTATTTCCATATTCAACACATAAAGGGGAATGGTCCTATGGGCGGCAATGAATTCCGCCGGAATCTTCACCGCATCCTTGTCATAAGTACCTTTAATAATTTTTTCTGCCTTTTCAGCACCAACAAGTTTTTGTA
>JAKSOM010000204.1 GCA_024405585.1 Acidaminococcaceae bacterium
GCATGATTAATGAACCCTGCCTGAACAACAATTTCTATTTGGACGCCATTGCGGTGGTGGCGGCCCGCAATGTGGAGGAGGCCATTGCAGTTTTGTGCAACAGTAAACAGGGCTGGCGGGCGGAGGATTTGCAGGAGCATCCCCATGAGGAAATCAGTTTGGACGAAGCCAAACTGATTTTCAGCAACATTGCCGGCAACATCGATTTCTTGTAAAATATTATGACCCTGTTGTAAAAAAAACACCTGCTGATGTTTCAGCAGGTGTTTTTTTATGTTCTATTTTGCTTTACTTTATTCCCACTCGATAGTGCCGGAGGGCTTGGGGGTCATGTCCCAAAGCACCCTGTTTACACCCTTCACCTCCGTGGTGATGCGTTGCACCAGTTTTTGCATCAGGGAGAACTTCAGCTCCGCACAGGTGGCGGTCACCGCATCCTTGGTGTTCACCGCCCTGATGATGACGGGCCAGTCAAAGGTCCGCTTGCCGTTGGTGATGCCGGTGGACTTGAAATCCGGGACTACGGTGAAGTATTGCCAAACCTTTCCTTCCAATCCGGCGTTTTTGAATTCCTCCCGCAGGATGGCGTCGCTTTCCCGGACCGCCTCCAGACGGGCTTTGGTGATGACTCCCACGCAGCGTACTGCCAGGCCGGGGCCGGGGAAGGGCTGACGGTAAACCATGCTGTCGGGCAGGCCCAACTCTTTGCCCACCACCCGCACTTCGTCCTTGTAAAGGAATTTGATGGGTTCAACCAGTTTGAATTTCATGGAAGCGGGGAGCCCGCCCACATTGTGATGGGCCTTGATGCCCTTGCTTTCCAGGATGTCGGGATAGATGGTTCCCTGGGCCAGGAACTCAATTCCCTTTTGTTTCTTGGCCTGTTCGGCAAACACTTCGATAAATTCGCCGCCGATGATTTTACGTTTCTTTTCCGGATCGCTGACATTGGCCACTTTTTTCAGGAAACGGCTGGAGGCATTCACATAGACCAGTTTGGCCCCCATCTCCTGACGGAAGACCCGTACCACCTCTTCCGGTTCGCCCTTGCGGAGGAAACCGTGGTTGACATGGACGCAGACCAGGTTCTTGCCGATGGCTTTGATGAGCAGGGCTGCAGTAACGCTGCTGTCCACACCGCCGCTCAGGGCCAGCAGGACTTTCTTGTCCCCGATTTGTTCTTTCAGGGCTGCCACCTGCTCTGCAATGAATTTCTTTGCCAAAGTTTTGTTAGTGATCCGCTTTAGGGAAGCGGGACGTTTGTCATTTGCCATTTTTCTCTCCTTCACTCATTAGTATAGTTGTCAAAGTAGCCCTGCACCAGAACCACGGGGGTGCCCTTGTCACCGCTGCCGCTGGTCAGGTCGCAGAGGGAACCGATGAGATCCGTCAGCTGACGGGGGGTGGTGCCTTCGCTGGCCATATTGCCTTTCAAGTTCTTGTCCTTGGCCTTGATACTTTCCTTGATGGCCTGTTTCAGTGCTTCCCCCTGCAAATCCTTGAAGTCGTTATCCGCCAGATATTTCAGTTTCAGTTCGT
>JAKSOM010000205.1 GCA_024405585.1 Acidaminococcaceae bacterium
CCTTTCTGTGTTCCTGTAGGCAATCCACCCCTCCCACGCCTGGGAGGGAAAAAGTCAGCACTCTGCGAACTTCACTCACCCCTGAACCCTGATGGCTGAACCCTGGAGCGTAGCGGAGATGGCGTAATTATGACAGGATGTTCCGGTGATTATTTTAAGCATTTATTGCATAAGGGAGAAAGATTATGAAGCATTTTGATTGTAAGAATTATATACACCTGGATTGTGAAAAGGGGATGTGCGCCCTGTCCAAAATGATGGTGCCCATTGAAGGGGAGGGCAGTGAGGCCTGCCCCAATTTCGTAGTGGCGGAAAAATGCGGCGTTTGCGTCCATTTCAGCAACCCGGATAAATACGGAATAGGCCGTTGCTGCGGTTTTGACAAGGAAAATTGGGCCTATAACACCTGTGGGGCTGCCGGATGTGAAAAATTCAAATTGCGTTGAAGGGGCTGCCATGAGCGACAAGGGGGAGCGACAGGCGGTAATATTTGATATACAGGCGTTCTCCGTCCATGACGGGCCGGGCTGCCGGACAAATGTGTTTTTTGCCGGTTGCCCCTTGCGTTGCCGGTGGTGTGCCAATCCGGAAAACTTTGCCGCCAGGCCCCATCTTATGTTTTCCGCTCCGGTCTGCAAATGGAAAAACGGCTGCCGGGCCTGCCAAACCACATGTTCAAAGGGTGGTCTGACTTTTGATGCTGAAAAGGGGCCGGTGGTGAATTGGGACATTTGTAACCGGTGTACCACTTTTGAATGTGCCGAATATTGTGCGGCTCGGGCCTTGAAGGTCTGCGGCAAAACCTATACGGTCAGGGAACTTATGAAAATCCTGCGGAGGGATTTCAACAATTGGGGCAGTGACGGGGGAGTTACTTTTACCGGCGGCGAACCCCTGTTGCAATATGATTTTCTCTTGGAAACACTGAAACTTTGTCACCGGGAGCAAATACATACCGCCGTGGAAACCTCGGCCTGTGTCAATACTGAGCATTTTCTGCAGCTGATGCAATATATTGATTTCGCCTTTATTGATGTCAAAAATATGGATGACGAAAAGCACAAATGGGGCACCGGGGTTTCCAACGAAAAAACCCTGTCCAACATCAGGGCTTTGAAAAAAAGCGGCTGGCCGGGACGGCTGGTGCTGCGATACCCGGTGATAGCGGGATTCAATGACAGCGGGGAAAACGCACTGAGGACCATAGCGTTTATGAAAGAAAACGGGATTGCGGAAATCAATCTGCTCAAATTCCACCGTCTCGGACAGACCAAATGGGAGCAGTTGGGCATGAAGTATGAATATGCCACAGGGGGAAATGTTCCCCTTGAACAAATGGAGAAACTGCAGGATTTGTATTTGGATAACGACATTCTCTGCTACTTGGGCGATAAAACCCCCTTTTAGTTGACAGTGGATAGTGGACAGAAATGGTAAAATGTTCCTGTGATTAGAGCATGGAACATTCGCATTAAGCGAAGCTTTTTCCGCCCCAGGCGTGGGGCGGGGGACCGCCTAT
>JAKSOM010000206.1 GCA_024405585.1 Acidaminococcaceae bacterium
GGGCTGATATGGCTCTGAGCGATTTGAAGGGATATGCCAACTCCCACGCACTGGGAGCGTTGAATTATGCTATAAAAAAAAAAAAAAATCTGGAAGAGGTGGGGATCAAGGCTCCCTTAACTAGCCTCAAAAAGGAGGCCTAACCGATGGATCAGTGGATTTTTGCAACAGGCTCGTTCTGGTCCCTAGTGCCGCCCATTGTGGCTATTGCCTTGGCTCTCATCACTAAGGAGGTGTATTCCTCGCTGTTTGCCGGTGTCGTTATAGGCGGTGTTTTCATTTGCCAGGGCAGTTTTGGAACATTTCTGGATACCGTATTCAAAAACGGCCTGATCGCCAAGGTGTCCGACCCCTGGAACGTAGGTATTCTGGTTTTTCTTGTGATTCTAGGGACCATGGTAGCCCTTATGAACCGTGTGGGCGGATCTGCCGCCTTTGGAGAATGGGCCAAAAAGCGTATCAAGACAAAGACTGGCGCCCAGTTGGCAACCATCTGCCTGGGTATCATGATCTTTATCGATGATTATTTTAACTGCCTGACCGTGGGAAGCGTCATGCGTCCTATTACGGACAAGTACAAGTTGAGTCACGAAAAGTTGGCTTATCTGATTGATTCCACGGCGGCTCCCGTCTGTATTATTGCTCCCATCAGTTCCTGGGCGGCGGCGGTCTCCGGATTTGTAGAAGGGGAAGATGGCTTGGGACTTTTCGTTAAGGCGATTCCCTATAATTTTTATGCCTTGTTTACGCTGTTAGCGATTTTCCTGGTTGTCTTCTGGAAGATTGACTTTGGCCCTATGAAGAAGTACGAAAACGCAGAGGAAATGATTCAGGCGAAGATGGACGAGGTTCATATTCCCGAAGGTCGCGGTAAAGTTATTGACCTGGTGCTTCCCATTATACTTCTGATTGTATTTTGCACCATCGGTATGATTTATACGGGTGGCTTCTTTGCCAGTGGCGCGGATGCCAAGGGGTTTGTGGATGCCTTTGCCAATAGCAATGCGTCTGTAGGTCTTGTTCTTGGCTCCTTTGCCGCATTGCTGTTGACTCTGGTTCTTTACGTTTCCCGCGGTGTGCTTCGCTTTGGCAAGTGCATGGAATGCGTCCCCTCGGGATTCAAGGCCATGGTGCCCGCCATCCTCATTCTAAGCCTAGCCTGGACTCTGAAGGGCGTTACCGATACCCTCGGGGCCAAGGAATTGGTGGCGGGTCTCGTTAGCGGGGGTGGCGCAGGGTTCATGAATTTTATGCCGGCCATCATTTTCGTGATCGCCGCCTTCCTGGCTTTTGCCACGGGAACATCCTGGGGAACTTTTGGAATCCTCATTCCTATCGTGGTGGCGGCCTTCAGCGGTGTGGATTACAACTTGATGGTCATATCCATTTCCGCCTGTATGGCTGGGGCCGTCTGCGGGGATCACTGCTCTCCTATTTCGGATACGACGATTATGGCAAGTGCAGGTGCCCAGTGCGAACATGTGAAC
>JAKSOM010000207.1 GCA_024405585.1 Acidaminococcaceae bacterium
TGTTGTTGAGAGTAGTTGAGAGTGGTTGATTGATGTGGAGTTGATTAGAGAGAAAAATGAGAGTTAGGGAGTTGTGCGGAAAAGCCGCAAGTTAGGAAAATAGGAAAAATGGGGGTTAAGGGTTAGGAAGGGTTGGCGCGAACGTGCGGCGAAGTTTTCCAAGGGTTGGGAGGGTTGGCGCGTGGATGCGGGGAAGTGAGATAGGGTGCATAAATGTGGATTTAGGAGTGAGGGATGAGGAGTTAAGGGTTAGGAAAGGTGCTGCGTGTTGCAGCGAGGCTCCCCAAGGCTTAGGAATTGTTGGCGCGGCGGGGTGGAACAGGGTTGCCAAGGGTTAGGATTTGTTGGCGCGGGTTGCGGCGAGGTTTCCGAAGGGTTGGCAGAACTCGGGGAACTCCTGCCTGACATCGAAGCAAGGACAAGCCTTGGCAGCGAACTCGCGGTGGCCGTGGAGGGTGGCGTTGGGGAATCGGGCGAAGAGCTCGTGGAGAAGGGCGCGGATGGCGTTGCGCTGTGCCGTGGTCATGGTGTTGGCAGGAACAGTTTTGACCGGATGGCCGTTGTTAACTGTTAACTGTTCACTGTTAACTGATCCCTGTTCACTGTTAACTGCTCTGAGCCCGCCGACGTAGCAGATGTGGACCGACTCGGAATTGTGCCCCTTCACGCCGTTGGCGATCTGCTCGATGGGGAGAATCTGCTCCACCTTGCCGTCGAGGCGGACTACGTAGTGGTAGCCGGGGTTCTTCCATCCGCGGCCGCCGAGGTGCACGGGGTTGGTGTGCATGCACAGGATGTCGTTGCCGGTGAGGTTCACGCCCTGGATGGAGGCGGAGCAATGGAGGATGATTTTGGTGATGGGGCGCATAAATGGTTAGGGGTTAGGGGGGTGGGGGATTAGTGATTAGTGGTTGGGGGGGTGGAGGTTAGGGGTGGAGGTTAGGGGTTAGGGGATTAGGGTTTTCGACTTGATGGGCGTCAACGGGGCGGTTCGGATTTCTTGAACATGAATTATCGGGGGTTGTTCTCGGTCATTTGGCGTGTGAGTGTGCAGCTTCTTGTGTCTATTCCTGAAAAAAGTTGACCGGATTTGTTTTCTGGGTGCAAAGGTACGAAGAAAAGCTGAGATTTCAAAATTTCTTCCCGTTTTTCAGCGAAAATAATCTATTTTATTCCATTAAGTATCAGTTTTATAAAGTGGAGATAGCAAAATGGAGAATTTGCGATTTGAATCAATCAATCCCGATTGGGGTTAAGCCGTTTTTCGGTCAATTTTTCTCGGGTTAAAAGCATTCAACTAGGGGCTGGAGTTAACGTCTGATCCATTCAACTTTTTTGGAGGAGGAACACACTACGTTGTCATGATTGTCAATTGTCATGATTGTCATTAAGGAAAATGAAAAGTGCGATTCGACTCAGAAGAATAGATAATAATATATTTATATATTATTATCTATTCTTCTGCCTCCATTTCCGCCCC
>JAKSOM010000208.1 GCA_024405585.1 Acidaminococcaceae bacterium
TGATATTGCCAATGCCATTGCCGGCTGGGCGGCTGGCGGCCCTGCCAAAGTGGCGGTACTTTCCAGCGGTCTGATGGGTACTGTGTCCGGCAGCAGCGTGGGTAATGTGGCAGGTACCGGCGCCTTCACTATTCCCATGATGAAGAAATTGGGTTATTCTGCCCCCTTCGCCGGAGCGGTTGAGGCGGCGGCTTCCACAGGCGGACAACTCATGCCGCCGGTTATGGGAGCGGCGGCATTCCTTATGGCAGAGTTTGTAGGCGTTCCTTACTTTGACGTAGTTAAAGCGGCGGTTATTCCTGCGGCTTTGTATTATATCGGCGTTTGGCTTTGTGTTCATTATGAAGCGAAAAAATTCGGTTTGAAGGGTGTGCCCCGTGATGAATTGCCCAGTCCTAAAAAACTTTTTGTGGAAAAGGGCCATTTGGCAATTCCTTTGGTGGCCATTGTGTATCTTTTGGTAACGGGCTACACCCCCATGAGGGCGGCTTTGGCGGCCATTGTGCTTTCCATTGCCTGTGCTTGTTTGAGGAAGTCCACCCGTATTTCCCCCAAGCAAATTGTGGACGGATTGATTGAGGGTTCAAAAGGGGTGTTGGGCGTACTCATTGCCTGTGCCACTGCCGGTATTATTATCGGTGTTGTAACTAAAACTGGTGTGGGTTTGAAAATTGCTACCGCCCTCTTGGATTTGGCAGGTGGTCATCTTCTGCCCGCCATGTTCTTCACTATGCTTACCTCGTTACTCTTAGGTATGGGCGTGCCTACAACTGCCAACTATGTTATTACCTCCACCATTGCGGCTCCCGCTTTGGTACAAATGAATGTGCCGGTTTTGGCGGCACATATGTTTGCTTTCTACTTTGGTATTGTGGCTGATGTAACGCCCCCAGTAGCGTTGGCGGCTTATGCCGGGGCAGGCATTGCAGGTGCTAATCCTATGAAAACAGGTGTTACGGCCGCGAAGCTGGCGATTGCCGCTTTCATAGTTCCGTACATTTTTGTGTTGTCGCCTGAACTCTTGATGATTGATGCCACTTTGTTCACCATTATTTTTAGTTCTGTAACTGCCATTTTAGGTATGTGGGGTGTGGCGGTTGCCATGATTGGCTATTGCCAGACCAATCTTAACATAGCGCAAAAACTGCTTTTCTTGGTTGGCGGTATCTCCATGATTATCCCTGGTATGGTTACAGATACTGTCGGGTTAGGGCTCATGGTTGTGGCCTTCATGTGGCAAAGATATGTTGCCCAACTTGAAAAGAAATACAACAAATAAGGATTATTATGATAGATTATCTTATTGGATTTTTACTTTTAGTGGCAGTGTGGTTTGTTTGCCATCTGCTTTATAAAAACCGCAACAACACTCATTGTAGCGGTTGCCGTTACAGAGAGAACTGTAATAAAAAAGATGCTCAAAAATGAACTTGTCAAGCAAAAGTAGACACAAACAAAAGCATTAAAAGCCCATTTC
>JAKSOM010000209.1 GCA_024405585.1 Acidaminococcaceae bacterium
CTCACACCACCAACAAGGTTCCCTTCCTGCTGGTTGGTACGAAAGTCCAAAAGGTTAGGGATGGCATTTTGGCCAATATTGCTCCTACTATGCTGGAGTTGTTGGGCATAGCAAAACCCGCCGCCATGACGGGCAGGAGTTTGGTGGAGTCAGCAGTTAGCAAACAGCAGTGACCTTTGTTCGTCATACAGTTAATCTTCAAGGGCGGACAAGAAGTCCGCAGTTGTAAAAATTCCTTCGAGTGAAATCGGAGGAATTTTTTGTTGATTTTGTGAAAGAGGATGGCACAAAAAGGTTATGAGGATAAATTTTGTTTCTGTCGCAAGTTGTAAATCTGTGTGATATAATAACATTATTATGAAGTTATTGGCTGGCAGAAAGATTGAATTGGATATTTTGCGGTTGGGGTCCAACGGGGAAGGGGTGGCCAAGGTGCAGTTGGCTGAGGATGCTGACGGGGGAAACTTTTTTACAATTTTTGTGCATGGTGCTTTGCCGGGAGAAAGAGTTTTGGTACGGGTTACCATGGTAAAGAAGAGTTATGCCGTGGCGGAGCTGGTGAAGATAATTCAGCCATCCGAAGACAGGGCGCAACCCGTTTGTCCGATTTATGCAAATTGCGGCGGTTGCCAGTTGCAGCATTACGCCTACGCTTCCCAGCTTTTGGCCAAGGGGCAGCAGGTGCAGGACGCTTTGGAGCGGATAGGCCATTTGCGTTGTGAGGTTCTGCCCGTATTAGGAATGGATTCACCTTGGAGATACCGGAACAAAATGCAGTTTCCGGTGCAGGGCAGCGAAGGTGTTCTGGAAATTGGCTGTTACGCATTGAAAACACATGGAGTAGTCAACGCTTACGACTGTCTGATTCAGGAGGACGGGAACAATCGGGTTTTAGGGGCGGTGCGGTGCTGGATGCAGAAATTCCATATTTCCGCCTATGACGAAAGAACGGGTAACGGTTTGGTGCGGCATGTAATGGGACGGACAGGTGCCGGGGGTGAGGTACTGGCTGTTGTTATTTGTACCAGGGCCCAGGTGCCTTATAGCGATGAGTTGGTACGGATTTTACGGGAGAAGGTTCCCGGTTTGGTAGGTGCGGTGGTGAATGTGAATCCCAAGCGTACCAATATCATTATGGGTCAGGAATGCCATACTCTGTGGGGCAGGGATTATCTTTTGGACAGGTTGGGGGATCTGCAATTCCGGGTCAGTCCTTTGAGTTTTTTCCAGGTGAACAGGGCCCAGGCGGAAGTGCTATATAATATAGTGTTAGATTTAGGTTGTTTGTGCGGTCAGGAGAATGTGGCGGATGTGTATTGCGGTACGGGTACTATTTCTCTGTTTTTGGCACGAAGGGCACGCAAGGTGTTTGGCATTGAGATTGTTGCGGCGGCTATCCGGGATGCCAGGGAAAACGCATTGTATAACAATATTGACAATGCTGAGTCCTACAACTCTCCCACAGAATATCT
>JAKSOM010000021.1 GCA_024405585.1 Acidaminococcaceae bacterium
GAGCGTCTGCCCTACAAGCAGAATGTCGGCGGTTCGATCCCGTCAGCGCCCACCACATTGTTACAAAATGCAACACCCGGCGGGGTGTTTTTCTTTTAGGAGGGTTTATGTTCCAAAACGGTATTATGGGCAACGAAATGTGGTGGACCAGAGTGGTTATTTGGGGCGTTTGTGCCCTTTATTTCGGTCGTGGCATATATTTCAACTTTAAAGACAGGGAATGGGGCTATTTTTTCGGCAGCATTTGGATTTGCGGTTTCGGCATCTATATGGTACTGATGGAATTTGGGTTAGTTCCCTCCTTCTTTGATTGATAAAGTCAATAAAAAACGCCCTTCCTCACGGAAGGGCGTTTTTTATTGTTCTTATTCCTCGCAGGAACCGTCATAGGGCATCAACGCTACGCAACGGGCACGCTTGATAGCAGTGTTCAAGGAACGTTGATGGGCTGCACAGCAACCGCTGACACGACGGGGAAGAATCTTGCCCCGCTCGGTTACAAAGTGACGCAAACGGGCAACATCCTTGTAGTCAATCTCATCACTCTTATCTGCACAGAACTGGCAAACTTTGCGACGGGGTCTGCGACCGCCTCTCATTTCACTCATTCTCTTTCCCTCCATATTCATCAGAACGGAATTTTGTCATCATCGCTGACCGCAGTCCCAAAAGAACTCATTTCACTGGGAGCCGCTGCCGCTACACTGGGGGTCGCCACAGGAAAGCCTGCTTCTGCGGGCTTGTCATACACCCTGTTCCGGTCCCACTGGTCACGACGTTCAATAAACTCAAAACGGTCCGCAATCACTTCAGTAATCCAGCGCTTAGTGCCGTCCTTAGCATCATAGCTGCGGATCTGCACCCTGCCTTCAACCAGAACCCTTTGACCCTTGGTCAAGGAATTGCCGGCAGTTTCAGCGCTCTTGCCCCAAATAACAATGGGGAAGAAATCCGCCTCTTTCTGCCCTTCCGCATTAGTATAGGGACGATCCACCGCAATGGTAAACTGGGCAACAATCTTGCCGGAAGTTGTATAACGAACCTCGGGGTCTTTGGTCAGGCGACCAAGCAAAAACACTTTATTCATCTTTGCTCCCCTTCACTTCATGCTTAACAATCATGTGGCGCAGCAATTCATCCGTAATGCGCATTACACGATCCAATTCAGCAACGCAGGCAGCGCTGCCGTTGAAAGTTACGAGAACGTAAAGCCCTTCCTTAAGCTTTTGAATCTCGTAGGCCAGGCGTTTCTTGCCCAACCGATCAGTTTTCTCCACTGCACCGCCATTGGCAACGATAAGGTCTTCAAATTTCTTTACAACCGCTTCAAATGCCTCATCTTCCAACGGTTTTACAATGTACATGACTTCGTATTTATTCACGAGTCAAACACCTCCTCCTTCGGACGTCAGGCCCATGTTCCCCACGGGCAGAAGGTTGCACTCCGTTGAGCGCAAGTTCTGTCATTATAGCAAAAACCACTGCCCTTGGCAAGGGTTTTTGCTTATATTTTTTTCAAAAGCGCCTTGACCGCCCCGATATCCCGAACCTTGAAATGGGCCCTGTGTTTCGACACCTTCAAAAAATCATCAAAATTATTTTCATCCCGGTCCGCATTATCCAAGGACAAACGGTATTCAAAACTATTGGCAATCTCCCCGTGCAAAGCCAAATCCCCATCGCTTATGCCATCCTGCAAATCAAAGAGGAAACTGGTAATTTTTACTCCGTTCCGTTCCAATTCGTTGGCAATCAGATAATGCTCCTGGGGGGTGAGGGCCCGGCCTGCACGCCTGATACAAAGTTCAAAGTCAATGGGCCAAGGAGTTGACTTCAAGTAAGAATTGTAAATGAATTGTACATGCATGATCACTTCACCGTACTCCAACACAATTCTATGCACTTCTTCCGGAGTAAAAGCAATTTTGTGTTCCCCCACCTGAAACTCCACATTCAGATAGGAAGCGTTTACCGCCGCCTGAAATTCCATCGGAAAAGCCTCAAATTTCTTGGTCAGCTCTTCATCGCTGAGTTTGGTGTTTTCCAGCACAATTTTATCGGAAGGATCAAAACCAATCATGCTGTAACCGTAGAGCAGGGCCTTTACAACATCCTCCTCCGTAGTAAGGCCTGCAGCGTTGGCTCCGTAACCGTTACGCCAATTAGCGGCAAACACCGCTTTAGTGGCCTCATCCGTCAAGTTCAAAAAATTCCTGCCCGCCTCAGCCAGCGCCCCGGGAGTGGCGTCTGCCAAAACCGGCCTGACCTGACGGTTTTGAAAATCCCCAAGAACAATACCCCTATCCGTCTCCGACGGGCATTTGATGCCTATACTGATACCCTTAGCACCACAGGCGGTGGGAGCAGTCCACTTAATGTAACGGCGTACCAAGGCCCAGTTATTGGCGTTCATGCTTAAAAAGTAGACCTTGAACCCATCCTGTTCCATGCTCTTTTCCGCCTTCCACCTTTCCGCCAAAGGACTTTCCCCCTGCGTAACAGCCACCAGCTGCAACCCACCATCTTTTTCTGCCAGGGCAAAAAAGCCGTCTCCAAAAGAACTGGAATTTACAACTTTCCCCACTACCTTTTCAATTACGGTTTCCACCGTACTTTGTTTCAGCATATCCGTCCTCCGTATAATCTTTTCCACATATTATATATGTTGTAACCCCAAAACTCAACCTGAAAAGTTTTGAAAATTTCTCTTGACAGAACAGTACACCACATGATGTGGTAGTCACTTGCTGCGGACAAATGATAAAGTTTTTTCTATTTCACTAAGTTGTCCACACCAAACAGTAAATTCTTTCAATTTTTTTGTTGAAAAAGCTCATTTTTTACTATTTTTCCATATACTCAACATAGTTTTCCACAAATATGTGGATAACTGTGGATAAAGTATTAAAAAAAATGCTTGACCAACATCTTGTTTTAGACACAATATCTTGCGACATATAAAAATAAAAAAGAGGTGGCAAAAACATAGTTTTGCCACCTCTTTTGTAAACAAAACAACAATTACTGTACAGGCGGTTCAAAGCCGGCTGGAGCCACAGGTTCCGGCAACTCACCCTCGTCAAAACCGGTGGAAGTTCCCCTGAAGTATGCCCCATCGGGAATGTTCAAGGAGGAACATTTCAAATTGCCCGTCACCTTGGCGGTGTTGGTCAATTGCAAACGGCCCTTACAAACAATATTGCCGAAAACCGTACCCGCAATAACAGCATTCTGAGCATAAATTGGTGCCTTGATAACTCCCGCTTCCCCGACATGCAAAGTATTGTCAACTGCCAAGGTACCTTCAATATAGCCATCAATTCGGGTACAACCCTGAACAGAAATATTACCATTGATAACTGTATTCTTGCCAATCAACACATCATAACCCACATTCCCCTTGGAAGCAAGATCATTGCCGTAGGCCTTAATAGAAGACGACACTTCTCTGCTTTCTTCTACAAGTTCCTCTTTACTGCCAAATAACATCATTTGTTATTATCTCCTTTCAAAATCCTTTGCCCGATTATTTTACCACAAATCACAAAACAAATGCAAGAAAAATAATTCATATTATCAAATATCCAATGCCGCCCGTCTGCCGGCCGCCCTGGCCTGCTCCACCACACCGTCCACGGATTCAAAAATTTTCACCACATTGCCGGCGGCATAGAACCCCGGCAGAGAGGTGCGGCCCTCAGCATCCACAATCAAACCTCCCAGGGACGGCTCATATTCCACACCCAGGATGTCCGCCAGCTTATGTTCCGGCCGGAAGCCCACACTCATGATCACTGTATCGCAATCCACATCAAAACCCGTGCCCGGGACGACATTATATTCCCCGTCCACCTTGGACACCGTAACTTTCTCCACCCGGTTTTCCCCATGAATATTACTAATGGTGTGCTGCAGATAGAGAGGGATTTTCAGCTTGTCCAGGCACCAATCAATATGCTCCTGCAGACCCTTGGGTTTGGCGTAGCGTTCCACAATGCCCTTGACCTTGCAACCCGCCTCCACCAGTTCCGCAGCCGTCACAAAACCGATGTCACCGGTGCCCAGAACCACAATTTCCCTGCCCGGCAAAAAATCAAACACATTCATCAGCCGCTGGGCCACCCCTGCAGTCATAATGCCGGCCAAACGGTCCCCGGGAACACGGATGGCCCCCCGGGACTGCTCCCTGCAACCCATGGCAAGAATGACGGCCTTGCCGGTAACCTTTTGCAGCCCCCGCTCCGGGCTGACACAGGTGATTTTCTTATCCTTCGTAATATCCAGCACCACCGTATCCAGCCAAACTGTAATACGCCGATTATTTTCAATTTTGGCATAAGCCAATTTGGAATACTCAGGTCCGGTCAGGGAGCGTCCGTATTCCTTGAAACCGAAACCGGTGTGGGCGCACTGCAAAAGCACTCCCCCAGCCGCAAAGGCACGGTCAATGAGAAGAATGGATTCAGCTCCATTTTCCGAAGCGCTGTCCGCCGCCGCCAGACCTGCAGGACCGCCGCCAATTATGCTTATATCATATTGCTTACTCATTACTTTTTCCTCGGTTTTTCATAATACAACGCACTGCCTCCCCGGCCCTTCACAACTTCCGTCACAGGAATACCCAATTCCCGGGCAATAATCAGGGCCACCGTAGGTCCGCAAAAACTGCCCTGGCAGGGCCCCATCCCAGCCCGGCAGCGCCGCTTGACGCTGTCCACCGTGGTGGCCCCCACCAAACTGTGGATGGCATCCACAATTTCGCCCTCCGTCACGGTTTCGCAACGGCAGACCACCCGGCCGTAAAGTTTATTCTTCTTAATCAGTTCCTGCTTCTCCTCGTCAGTCATCCTCAAAAAAGGTTTCCTGCGAGGCAGGGCGGGCCTGAAATCGGTTTTCTTCTCAAATTTGGCCTCCCGCATCAAGTCCTCCACCACATATTCTGCGATGGCAGGGGCACTGGTGAGGCCGGGGGACTGGATCCCCGCCGCATTATAAAATCCCGGTACACCGGTTTTACCCAACACAAAATCCCCGGTGCTGGAGACGGCCCGGAGGCCGGCGAACTCCGTAAGAGTTTTGTGCAAAGGCAGATTCGGAATGAGCTTTTGGGCAGAACGGATGATTTCCTCCATGCCCTGTGCCGTCACGGACCTGTCCTCCCTGTCGTCCTGGTCATTGGCGTTTGGCCCTATGAACACATTGCCATGAGTAGTGGTGCAAATCAAAATACCCTTGGATTTCTTCGTGGGAGTGGGAAAGACAATACCGTTCACCAATCGGTCGCTGACCGACTTTTCAAAAAGAATATATTCGCCCTTGCGGGGGGAAATGGTAAAGGTTTCATCCCCCGCCAAACGGGCAATCACATCACTATAAACTCCTGCCGCATTGACTACGTAACGAGTTTTAATCACGCCCTGCCGGGTCTCCACACCGGCGATAACACCGTTTTCCTTGATAAAGCCCAAACATTCCGTATTACGCAGCACTTCCGCCCCGTTCTGCACGGCACACTCCGCAAAGGAAACGCAAGCGGTGAAGGGCCAAATGACTCCGGCGGAAGGGGCCCACAATGCCCCCACCACATTTTGCAGATTGGGTTCCTTCTCCCGAACCTCTTCAGCAGAAAGAATCTTCAACCCTTTCACTCCATTGGCCTCACCACGGGCCTGCAACTCCCTCACACTAGCCAGTTCCTCCTCATTGGTAGCCACCACCAGGGAACCGATCCAGCGGATGTCAAGATTCAAATCCTCTTCCAACTCATGAAAAAGTTCGTTTCCCCGCACATTGAGCCGAGCCTTATATGACCCCGTAGGGGCATCAAAACCCGCATGAAGAATGGCGGAGTTGGCCGCAGTGGTGCCCATGGCCACATCATGCTCCTTCTCAATAAGCAAAGCCCGCAATTTGTACTTGGAGAGTTCACGGAGGATGGCCGTACCCACAATACCGCCGCCAACCACCACCACATCCGCTTCCTTAAAATAATTCATCCGCTTCTATACCTTAATCTTATTGAATAACCGCAGAGTGTTCTCCGTGGTTGTTGCCACCAATTCATCATAATCCACACCCAGCACCAGGGCCGCATTCCAAGCCGTATATTCCGTATAGGCCGGGTTGTTCCGCTTGCCCCGCATGGGAACGGGGGCCAGATAGGGGGAATCCGTCTCAAAGAGCACCAGCTCCCTGGGAACCCAACCCAGCACCTCCCTGGTCTTTTGGGAATTCTTATAGGTGCTGGTACCGCCGAACCCGAAGTAGAACCCCATCTTGGCCAGTACCTTGGCCATCTCCAAACTGCCGCTGTAGCAATGAAACACACCCCGTACACCCTTGATTTCATTTTGAAAAATCTTCATGGTGTCACCATGGGCTTCCCTGTCGTGGAAAATGAAGGGCAAATCCAGTTGTTTCGCCAAATCCAACTGCTCCAGTACAATCTTTTTCTGCACTGCCGGGGGCTCGTTCTCCAGCCAATAATAATCCAACCCGATCTCACCGATGGCCACCACCTTGGGTTCCTGGGCCCATTGGGCCATCCGCTGCAAATAGTCCTTGGGAATACCCTTCAGATTCTCTGGATGCCAGCCCACCGCCGCCCAAATATGGGGAAACTTTTTCGCCAGGGCCACCGCCACCCCGTTGGCATGCAAATCAATCCCCGGGTCGATTACCCCGCCCAACGTCCTGCCCAACTCTTCACAGAGTTGCAGCCGGTCATTATTGAACTGGGGGTCATCCAGATGGGCATGGGTATCCCACAACTTGACACTCATTTTACTTTGGAACCGGAAGCCATATCCGGGGCGTCCGCCAGCACCAAATGCCCGTTGCCGTCACTGGCCGCCAACAGCATGCCCTTGCTCTCGATGCCCCGCAATTTGGCCGGCTTCAGATTAGCAATGACAATCACATTGCGGCCCACCAGCTGTTCAGCAGTATAGTACTGGGCAATACCGCTGACAATGGTCCGCACATCGCTGCCTATCTCCACAGACAGTTTCATCAATTTATCGGTTTTGGGCACCTTCTCCGCCGTGAGAATCTTGCCCACCCTGAGATCCAATTTTTCAAAATCGGTTATTTCGATTTCCGGCTTGAACTCCATGACAGGTTTGGACGGCTAGACCGGAACTGTCGGCACATATTTCTTGCCGCCGATAATAGTGTTGCCATCCTTATCCACCTCAATACGGGGATAGAGGGGCTCACCCTTCACAACCCTGGTGCCCTCCGCCAAACCTCCCCACCGGGCATCCTGCAAACGCAAAGGAGTTTCCCCCAATCCCAATTGTGCAAAAATCTTCGGTGCGGCCTGGGGAATATAGGGCTCCACCATAATGGCCACCAGACGCAGGCACTCCGCCAAATTGTACATTACCGTTTCCAGCCGTTCCTTCTTGGCCTCATCCTTGGCCAAAACCCAGGGAGCGGTTTCATCAATATATTTGTTGGCCCTGCCGATAAGATTCCACACCGTCTTTACGGCGGAGGTAATATCCATGGCATCCATCTTGGCGGTGTAATCCGCCACCGTATCAGCAGCCACCCTAATCAAATCCTCGTCCAAGGCGTCACCCGCCTTGGCGTTACGTACTGCACCCCCATGATACTTGATAATCATAGCCACAGTACGGTTCAGCAAATTGCCTAAATCATTGGCCAAATCCGCATTGGTACGCTGAATCAGGGCATCCCGACTGAAATTGCCGTCATGTCCCAGGTTGATTTCCCTTAAGAGGAAATAACGGATGGCATCGGAGCCGAACTCATCAATCAACCCCAGGGGGTCAATCACATTGCCCAGGGACTTGGACATCTTGGTCCCGTCCACCACCAGCCAGCCGTGGCCATAAACCTTCTTTGGCATCTCCACACCCATGGCATGCAGCATAATGGGCCAAATAATGCTGTGGAAACGCACAATCTCCTTGCCCACCAAATGCAAATCCGCAGGCCAGAAACGATTGAAGAAGGCATCATCCACCCCGTACTTGATACCGGTCAAATAATTCAGCAAAGCGTCAAACCAAACATACACCACATGCCTGGGGTCAAAGGGAACGGGAATGCCCCAATCAAAGGTGGTGCGGGTAATACACAAATCATCCAACCCCTGCTTAACGAAATTAATCATTTCGTTGCGGCGGCTCTCCGGCTGAATGAAGTCAGGATTCTTATCAATGAAATCCAGCCACCAGTCGGCATACTTGCTCATCTTGAAGAAATAGGATTCCTCCTGCATCTTCTCCACGGGCCTGTGACAATCCGGGCAGCAGCCCTTCTCATCCAACTGCCGCTCCAACCAGTAACTTTCGCAGGGCACACAATAAAGCCCTTCGTAATTCTTCTTGTAAATATCCCCCTGGTCGTAAATCTTCTGCAGGGCGTCCTGAACAACCTTGTGATGCCGCTCCTCACTGGTCCGGATGAAATCATCATTACTGATATTCAGTTCCTTCCACAACAACTTGAAATTGGCGATAATGGCATCCACATACTGGATGGGGGTTACCCCCTTCTCCGCCGCCTTCCGCTGAATCTTCAACCCGTGCTCGTCGCTGCCCGTCAAAAAGAAGGTGTCATCCCCTTTCAGACGGTGATAACGTGCCAAAGCGTCCGCAACTGTAGTGCAGTAAGCGTGACCGATATGCAGCTTGTCACTGGGATAATAAATTGGTGTAGTAATATAAAACTTGCCCATTTTCTTTCCTTTCTCCACTATCTTTTCTTTTCCAATTCCATTGCCCGTCTCATAAATTCCGCAATAGTTCCGGGATATTTGGCTTCAACAGCAGGGAAATGGGACGCCACTCTGTCCACATATCTGACTTTCGGACTCTTTTTCATCAGGTTCAGAGCCGCCTCCACCCTGCCGCCTTCCGGGTTTTTCTCCACACGTAATTTTTCCCCAACATCAAATATCATTTTATAACGGGTACTATTGTCATAAACCGGCCATTCATAACCCTCAATGGACGGGTTCCCGGTCTTACAGAAGTTGGCAATCATTTTCTGCATTTTCAAGGACAACTCCACCTCTTCCGGCGTACCAAGCCCGCATTTGCCGTCAAAATTGCCAAAGAAATAGAAACAGTCAACACCATGGGCGGCCCCCAATTTGGCCTGAGGCCCGTCATAACTCGCATCAAAAGTATAGGAATAACCGGTACCGCCGTTTTTGGCATGTTCGCTTGCCTGATAAGTATTGCAAATGGCCAAAGTGAAATCATTAGCAAACTGACGGTAAATATCCCTTCCGAAATATCCCAACTTCTTCAGTTCCTCAACATAAGCTGACAACGCCCTCCCGGCTGCAGGGTTAGCGTCCTCCCGCACTTTACAGAAAACATCCTCACAAATACCGTCATAAAGTACGTCCATATCCAAAAGAGCCGTCCGATAATAAGCAAACTCATTTGAAGTATGGCCCTGCATCACTACTATATTTTTCGTATCCCCCCGTTCCCAACGTGCAAAAGGATCCGCACTAAAATTTTCATCAGCCACACAATGATGATAGTAATCTTGGCCGCCGTTAATCCACCATTCTCTTAATTTCTCAAAAGGTACTTGTTGCAATTCCGCCACCGTTTGGCAGCCAAAATCCCTTTTTAACGCTTCCGGCAATGCCTTGGTACTTTCCAAAGTGGCCGCCTGATTAACCCCTCCGCTCATGGGAATGGCTTTTTGGAAATATTTTCTTGCTTCCGGCAAAATACACAACATGGAGACGGAACCGCCCCCTGCGGACTCACCGGAAATTGTCACATTCTTCGGGTCACCGCCACACGCCGCAATGTTTTTCTTAATCCAACGCAATGCCTGCAATTGGTCAAACAAACCGTTGTTCACGGACCCTTTAAAATCTTTGCCGTCAGGGAAAGAAGACAAATTAATCTGCCCCAACATGCCTGTACGGTAAGTGATTGTAACCAGCATCACATCCGGATTGTTATGGGCAAAATTAAAACCGTTGTACAAGGGGTCACAAGTACCGCCGGACACCCAGCCGCCACCGTGTATAAAGACCAAAACAGGTTTCTTTTTGCCGCCGTTAACATTACTCCAGATGTTCAAACACAATATATCGTCACCCTGCTCATACAAAGACGACAATTCATGTTCATCCGCACCCTGCATATTGGACTTGCCGAAATGATAGGCCCCATAAACTTGTTTTGATTTTTCCGGGTCAGTGGCTTTTCTGAAACGGTTGGCACCCACCGGCTGTTTTGCGTAAGGAATACCCTTCCACACGCACACATCACCCTGCCTGCGACCCACAAAAGTTCCGTTTTGGCATTTGGCTGCCAAACCTTCATCATACTGACCTTTTTGCAAAACCTGATTAGTAGCATACTTCTCCACCACAAACGGCTTGCCCACATTAGCCAAACCCTCTGCGGTACACATAAGCCCTGCCAACAGTACACCCAACATAACTTTTTTCATACCGAATTACTCCTCTCTCTGTTTTTTAATCAGTTCATTATATATTTCCCGCTTGGAAACCTTATACTTCGCTGCCACTTCAGCCGCCGCATCCTTCACAGAATAACCGTTATCTAATAGATTTTTGGCATTATCTACTAGATAATCCATATTTTTATCTGAATTATCTACACTTTCCGGCGGTGCCACCAGCAAAACAAACTCCCCCCGAATCTGTTCCTGCCCCTCCAAATGTTCCAACGCCTCCGCCACAGTGCCACGCCAAAACTCCTCATGAACTTTGGTCAGTTCCCGTGCCAGGCAACACCGGCGCTTGGCAAAATGTTTTGCCAAATCCCCCACCACTTCCTTCACCCGGTGGGGGGCTTCATAAAAAATCAAAGTGGCGGCAACATCGGCCAATCTTTCAATCTCTTCCCGACGCTTCTTCCCGGTTTTCGGCAAAAAACCCACAAAATGAAAGGGCTGGGTGGACAACCCGGAAGCAATCAAAGCCGTCAGGGCCGCATTGGGCCCCGGCACCGGCACCACAACTATTCCCCGGGAAATACACTTCTTCGCCAAATCCGCCCCCGGGTCAGCAATGCCGGGCAAACCCGCATCGCTAACCAAAGCCACCTTCCTGCCGGACTGCAACTCCCCCAACAGAAAATCCCCCTGAGCGACTTTCGTATGTTCATCGTAACGGACCAATCTCTTTTTAATTCCAAAATGATTCAGCAACTCCAAAGTATGGCGGGTGTCCTCCGCAGCAACCAAATCCGCAGAACGGAGAACTTCCAAAGCCCGGGGGCTCATATCCCCCAAATTGCCGATGGGCGTACCCACCAAATAAAGTGTGCCAAAACTACTCTGACAAATCATCTAAGCCCTTTTTCCCACGTCTCAACCATATATAACTACACCTTCCCGTGCAATATTATCCAACAAGGACTGCTTTATTTTGGTATATTTGT
>JAKSOM010000210.1 GCA_024405585.1 Acidaminococcaceae bacterium
CAGGATGGTCACCGGTCCGTTGTTCACCAGGGAAACCGACATGTGGGCCCGAAAGACCCCGGTTGCCACTTTGATGCCCTTCTGCCGCAACCCTTCCACAAATTTTTCATAGTAGGCATTGGCCATTTCCGGTTTGGCCGCCCCGTCAAAGGAAGGCCTTTTGCCTTTGCGGCAATCGCCGTAGAGGGTGAACTGGCTCACCGCCAAGATTTCCCCTCCCACGTCCTGCACGGACAAATTCAGCTTGTCCTGGGAATCCTCAAAAATCCTAAGCCCTGCCACTTTGTCAACAATATAGTCCAAATCCTTATCCGTGTCATCAGGAGCAACGCCGAAAAACACCAGCAAACCCCGATTGACGGCTCCCACAGTTTGGCCTGCCACTTCCACCCGGGCCCCGTCCACCCGCTGTACCACTGCCCTCATTATTTTTTACCTCCAAAATTTGCCCGTTCCACGCTGATAATGCCCTTAATTCTGCGGATACGGTTCATCACATATTCCAATTGCGACATGGTGGTGATATCCACCCCCACAGTGGTTACCGCCGTCCTGGTGGAGTTATCCACCCGGCAGTTGACATTGAACAGGTTGAGTTTGGCCTCAGTGGTGATGGTCATAATATCCCCCAACATGCCCGGCTTGTCTTCGGAAACAATTTTGATGTTGACCTGATAGAGTTTGTCCAAGCTCACATCCCAGCTCACATCAATCATCCGCTCCCGCTCCTGGGCGGAATTGCTCAAAACATGAATGCAATCCGCACGATGCACGCTGACCCCGCTGCCACGGGTAACATAGCCCACGATGGGGTCACCGGGGATGGGGTTGCAGCAACGGGCCAGTTTGACCATAATGCCGCTTTCCCCCTTAACCAAAATGCCGTGACTGGAAACGGATTTGGAAACCCTTGGTTTCAAATCCGCCAGCAGTGCAGAAAGGGTTTTGTCGTTGTTCTGGTGCTGTTCCTTTTTGAAGAACTCCACCAATTTGGTGACAACAGTATGCACCGCCAATCCCCCGTAACCTATGGCGGCAAACATATTGTCTTCATTGTCTATGTGAAGTTTGGTGTAGATTTTTTCCAGTTTCTCCGGGGTTACAAAGGTCTTAACATCATAGCCCAAGTGCTTGATGTCCTGCTCCAGCATTTCACGGCCTTTGAGGATGTTTTCCTCCCGGCGTTCCTTTTTGAACCAGTTACGTATCTTGTTGCGGGTGTCGTTACTGCCGCAAATATTCATCCAGTCACGGCTGGGGCCGCTGCCTGCTTTGGATGTGATTACTTCAACAATATCCCCGTTCTTGAGTTTGGTGTCCAAGGGAACAATCCGTCCGTTAATTTTGGCGCCGGTACACCGGTTACCCACATCCGTGTGAATGCGGTAAGCAAAGTCGATGGGGACGGAACCCTGTGGCAAATCCAACACATCACCCCGGGGA
>JAKSOM010000211.1 GCA_024405585.1 Acidaminococcaceae bacterium
CTCAGATTTTTATCTGAAACCCAGCACCGGTTATGCCTATAATGATACGGGCAGGGAAAAACTGGATGCTATTTTTGCGGAAATCTTCAAGGCGGAGGCAGCTCTGGTGCGGAGCCAGTTTGTCAGCGGCACCCATGCCCTGGCAGTGGCTTTGTTGGGAAATTTGCAGCCGGGGGATGAATTGGTGGCCGTGACGGGCACACCTTATGACACCATGCAAACCATCATGCATTACTTGCAGGACAACCGTATTATTTATGAGGAAATTCCTATGTACGAATCCCTGCCTGATTATGCAGCCGTCCGCAGGGCAGTTACCCCTGCCACTAAAATGGTGCATATTCAACGCTCCTGCGGTTACAGCTCTGAAAGAAACACCATTACAATTGCTGAAATTGGCAAGATAATTGAAACCGTCAAAAGCATCAGCCCCAAAATTATTTGTTTTGTGGATAATTGCTACGGGGAATTTGTGGAGGAAAAGGAACCTACGGAAGTGGGGGCGGACCTGGTGGCGGGCTCTTTAATTAAAAATTTGGGGGGCGGTATTGCCCCCACCGGAGGATATATTGCGGGCAGAGCGGATTTGGTGGAGAAGGCCTCCTACCGTTTGACCGTTCCCGGATTGGGGGGAGAAATGGGAGCTGTATTGGGGGATACGGCCCGGGAATTCTATGAAGGACTGTTCCTGGCACCCCACATTGTGATGCAGGCGGTGAAAACCTCCATTTATGCGGGAGCGGTATTCCGTGCTTTGGGCTATCAGGTTAAACCCTTGCCGGAAAGCAAACGCAGCGATATCATTCAATGTATCACCCTTGACACCAAGGAAAAACTTTGTCAGTTCTGTCAGGCAATTCAGGCCAACAGCCCTGTAGATGCCCACGTAAAACCAATTCCTTCACCCTTGCCCGGCTATGCGGACGAAGTCATTATGGCGGCGGGAACCTTTGTACAGGGGGCCAGCATAGAACTAAGTGCGGACGGCCCCATCCGTGAACCCTTTAATGTCTTTATGCAGGGTGGCTTGACTTTTGAGCATGGTCGGCTGGCCATTGATGCGGCAGCCGCAGAGATTGGAAAAAATAAAGGAGAAACAAAATGGCTATTGAAAAGGTGAGAAATTATCTAAAAAAATTTAATGCCCAGGACCGTATTTTGGAGTTTGCTGAATCCAGTGCCACAGTGGAACTGGCGGCCAAAGCGGCAGGAACCCAGCCGGAGCGGATTGCCAAATCCTTGACTTTTATGGTAAATGATACCCCCATTATGATTGTGGCGGCAGGGGATGCCAAGGTTGATAACGGCAAATACAAAGCCGAATATGCCACCAAGGCCAAGATGCTCACCGCCCAGCAGGTTGATGAACTTATAGGTCATGGGGTGGGTGGTGTCTGCCCCTTCGCTGTGGGGGAAGGCACGGAAGTGTCTGCCGAC
>JAKSOM010000212.1 GCA_024405585.1 Acidaminococcaceae bacterium
TCGTGCTAACCAGAAGGATGCGGCTGTGGAGAATGTGAAGGCGGATTTGGTGTTGGATGCTATTGCCAGGGCGGAGAACATTCAGGTGGATATGAATGATGTGGATGCTGAAATCAGTACTATTGCCTCCCAGCACGGCGCCAAGTTGGAGGATGTGAAGAAGATTATCCGCAACAACGGCAGCATGGGCTTGCTGTTGGCAAATATTTTGAGAAGGAAGGCAGCCCGGGTCATTATTGACAGCGCTACCAAACCTGAAAAGGAAGAGAAGGCCGATAAGGAAGATAAATAATGAATTACGTACCTATTGTAGTTGAGCAGTCGGACCGGGGGGAACGGAGTTACGACATTTATAGCCGTCTCCTGAAGGAAAGAATCATTTTCCTCACGGGCCCCATCGATGATGCGGTGGCCAATGTGGTTATTGCCCAACTGCTGTTTTTGGAAAGTGAAGACCCCGACAAGGATATCTTCATGTATATCAACAGCCCCGGCGGCAGTATTTCCGCCGGCATGGCCATCTATGACACCATGCAATATGTGAAGCCCCAGGTGCAAACCATTTGCATGGGTATGGCCGCTTCCATGGCCAGTGTGCTTTTGGCGGCTGGTGCCAAGGGCAAGCGTTATGCCCTGCCCTATTCCCGGGTGATGATTCATCAGCCCTTGGGCGGTGCGGAAGGCCAGGCCACGGAAATTGAAATTCATGCCCGTGAAATTTTGCGTATCAGGGACGAAATGAATGAGGTGCTTTCCCAATTGACCGGTCAGAGCAAGGAAAAGATTGCCCAGGACACTGAGCGGGACCACTACCTGACGGCCAAGGAAGCGAAGGAATACGGCCTGATTGACGAGATTTTGACGAGACATTAAGCGAGGATACCTTTTTAGGATGAGAGATATGAAATTTGGACAAAAGGTTTGTTCATTTTGCGGCAAGAGGGAAGACCAGGTCCGGAAGATGATTACCGGGCGGGGGGTGTGCATTTGCGATGAGTGCGTTGCCCTCTCCAAGACCCTTATTGACGATTCCGCACCGGTGGTTCACAAGGAGACGGATTCCATCCGCAATCTTCCCACGCCCAGCCATATGAAGAAAATTTTGGATGAGTATGTCATCGGACAGGACGAGGCCAAGAAGACCCTGAGTGTGGCGGTGTACAACCATTATAAACGGATTAACTACGAAGAGGCACACAAGGAAGATACCAAGGAAAAGGATGTGGAATTGCAAAAATCCAACATTCTTCTTTTGGGGCCCACCGGCAGCGGCAAGACCCTTTTGGCCCAAACTTTGGCCAAGATTCTGCAGGTGCCTTTTGCCATCAGCGATGCCACCACTTTGACTGAGGCAGGTTATGTGGGTGAGGACGTGGAGAATATTCTGCTGCGTCTCTTGCAAAATGCGGATTGGGAAGTGGCCAAGGCGGAACGGG
>JAKSOM010000213.1 GCA_024405585.1 Acidaminococcaceae bacterium
CCCCGGCTGTCAGCGGATCTGGTATGTGATGGCTCTCCATGTGGTCGGCAGGCTGACTGCGCCCATCATGTGGTTTTTTGTAGCGGAAGGGGCACATTATACCCATAATGCGAAAAAATATATTGCGAGATTGTTTGTTTTTGCGGTGATCTCCCACTTTGCCTATGATTTTGCCTTTGGCATCCCTTTTTGGGGGATGGCGGCAGGCCCGTTCAACCGCACCAGCGTTATGTGGTCGTTGGCGTTGGGTGCAATGGCCATCGTAGTCTGCCGGGAGGAAAGTGTCCCTGTTTGGGAAAAATATGCAGTCATTTTTATCGGTTGCGTGTTGGCGTTCCCCTCCGACTGGTCCACCATCGCAATGATGGCGCCCTTTTTTCTGTATGACCATCGGGGAAATTTCAAGCGTCAAGCGGTGGATCTGGTGATCTGGACAGCCGTTTATGCGGCGGTATACATTCTGTTTCTGGATAAATCCTACGGGTTGCTCCAAATGTTCACTTGCCTGTCCATTCCCCTGTTGAAGCAATATCGGGGGGAACGGGGTCGGTGGCGTGGTATGAAGTGGCTGTTTTACATCTACTACCCTGCCCATTTGGTAGTGATCGGTCTGATCCGCGTTGCGCTTCACGGCAATATTCCCATTATTTTTTAAAATAAAAGAGGTGCGAAAGCACCTCTTTTGTATTTATAAAATTCCGTAGGAACCTTCATCTAAGAAATCGCTAAAATCACCGTCCGGCCCCTGTGGAGCAGGAGACTCCTGAATGGGATTCCAGGAAGGTTCTTCGATGGGTTGATCATTGACGGTGGGAACCGAGGGAGTGGTGGGCAATTCAGCATCCGCAGGGAGAGCGGGTGCCCGCAGAACTACCTTGTTGCGGACTTTGTAGTTGTTGACAGACTCTAAATGCTGGCTGATCACTTTGCCATCAGCATCATAAATGGTGTGGTAAGCCTCCACTTTGTAGCCGACATAGGGCGTGGTTTTAACGACATCCGGAGAGCCGGGAGCCATGGTGGGATCATCCACATAAATCGTCTCCCAAGGCGTTTCGGAAATAACTTTGTTGGTCATGGCGGCATGCTTGCCGGTATCATTGGTGCCCAACAACTTTACAGTGAGGTAGTTATTTTCGTAAGTGGTAACGATTTTCACGGGGTAAGGCGTATTGTTGGAAAATTTGTAATCCAGTGTGCCCCAGGATACCGTGGCGTCCATACCCCAGTCGATGTAGGCAGGGACGTAGCGGTGATTGGTGCGTTCCACAATCTCCATATCCGCCAGTAGACAGGCAAGGTAAAGCGTGGAGGAGGGTTGGCAAACGCCGCCGCCGAGTTCGTCCACCGTTTCACCCGCCACGTAGGCAGGAGCCGGCAGATAGCCGCGGGCTTCCGTCCGCTGACCGACCACACCGTTGTAGGAG
>JAKSOM010000214.1 GCA_024405585.1 Acidaminococcaceae bacterium
CCAAGCCAGGGCATTGCTTTCCAAGTTGAAATTGGTGAAAACAATGGCCAGAAGGCAGGCCCCCATCACCCCAAAACGGGATGCCCACAGCAGTTGCCCGCTGGTGAGATTTTTGTAAAAATTCATCACAATGTCCCTGCTGAACATGGTGCCGATGCCCAAGGAAAGGCCCACAATGGTGCCGATGGTGGCCAAAATCAGGGCCGCAATCCCCAGCCCCCCCAGCCAATCCGGCAGATAGGTGGCCAAAAACAGGGGCAGGGCCTCAATGGGCAGAATGTCCGGATGATGGACCCGCATGAACATGCCAATCAAAATACTGGGGATGCCCACGGGAATGGTGATGGCCCCCGCCACAAAGCAGGCCACCGCCGCCACCCGGGTATTGGCGGCACTGAAGATTGACTGGGCATAGGACTGGGTGCTGACCACCCCCACAATCAAACTCATCAGGGTCATCCAACCCTTCACCGTCCCTTGGCTGAACAAGTCAAACCAGGGCTCCGCAGGAAAGGCGTTCTGCAGGCCGCTCCAGCCCCCCAGGGTGCTGTAGGAAATACAGCCGCCCACGAAAATGCTGGCCAAAATGAAGGCAATCTTGGCCATGCCGACTATGCCGCTGCCCTTCAAGCCGCCATAGAAAACAAAGCCCCCAACCACGAAAAAGATGATAACCCCCGCCACCCAGGGCTGCACATTGAACAACAGGCAGAACAAATGGGTAACGCTCAAAGTGCTGGTCACCACACTGAAAAACATCCCCGCACTGGCGGAAACTGAAGCCAAATAACCCGCCTTTTTGCCAAAATTTGTGACCAAAAACTGGCTGATGGTGGTCAGACCGCTTTCACGCAGCACCCTGGCATAAAACGCTCCCAAAACAAACAGGGCCACACCTCCACCCAGGGTGAACCACCAGGCCGTAGCCCCCATGCGGAAAGCCAACTGGGCAGTACCCATGGTACTGCCACCGCCCACCAAAGTGCCCACAATGGTGGCCGCCACCAAAGCCACACCGCCGGAACGACCCCCCAAATCGTAATCATCCGCACTCTTCACCTGCCGTGCCGCAATGATGCCGGGAATCATGGTAACCCCAATGGCCAATATCAATGTAATAATATGAACAGTTGTCAACTCCATAACAAATCACTCTCCCGCTCTTCTGAATAATTATAACACAAAAGGCACCCTATGGTGCCCTTTGCCCTGCTTAAATCTTGTAAAAAATCGGCAGATAGTTGATTACCAAATGCCCCACCACCGTGGTGACCACAATATTGGCCAAACTGAGGCCCAGGCCATATTTGAACAAATCCCCCGGATCCAGTCCGTAGCTCACCGGAATGGCCCTGGTGGATACGGGCAGAATATAAGCACAGTTGAAAGCCACAATGGTAATCAGCACATAG
>JAKSOM010000215.1 GCA_024405585.1 Acidaminococcaceae bacterium
GAACTCTTCGCCCCGGAACTCTTGGGAAGGGTCTATGTCCATCATGAGCGGGTACCCCGTTGGCGGATTGAATTCCAGGACAAGCCCCTGTGGCTCTATATCGGCCTCCACGACGGGCAACAGAAAGAGGGCTGTATTTCCCTGGAAATAGTACATGACACAGAGGATCTGCAAAACTTTGACTGGGGCGAAGGACGGCACCTTTACCAGATTGTTTTTGCCCTGGCCAAAAATGATGAAGGTGAACTATACATCCGAGTGGGGGCCCTACAGGGACTGGCCAATGGTTTGGACTTAATTAAAGACGCCACCAAAACCTTCTTCGGCTATCGCCCCAAAAACCTGATGTTCTGGTGCCTCAGGAGTTTTGCGGAGGCCATCGGTGCCAAATACATCACCGCCGTCAGCAACCGGGGTTACTACGCCATGAACCACTTCCGCCTGGATAGGAAACTGAAGGTGGACCTGAACGAATTTTGGGAGGAGGCGGGTGGCAGCCAAACCCCCGACTACCGCTTTTACCGTCTGGAAATCGAAGAATATCGCAAGGACATGAGCGAACTGAAGCCCTCCAAACGGGCCCAGCACCGGCGCCGCTTTGAAGTTCTGGACAAGGTAAAAGCCGCCATCAAAGAAAATCTGCAAAAATATTTACGCTAAAAAAGCACTGCCGCCGCAGTGCTTTTTTCATTCCTCAATCTCCAGTTTTGCCTCCGCCTGGCGGAAATCGATGGTCTCCACCTCCCGCAACTTGCGGTTGATGGCCCTTGTCCGCCTGCCCATAAGATTGTCAATCTCATTATTGGTGGTCTCAATATTCCGCTTCATCTTCATCAGCCCTTCCTCAAACTTGCCGAACTCCGCCTTCACCGCCCCCAACAACTCCCACACCTCGCTGCTGCGTTTTTCAATGGCAAGGGTCCTGAACCCCATCTGCAAACTGTTCAAAAAGGCCGCCATGGTACTGGGTCCGGCCAAAGTGACCTGATAAAGCCGCTGCAATTTTTGCATCAGTCCCCGGCCCACCACCTCCGCATACAAACCCTCGGAAGCCAAAAACATAATGCCGAAATTGGTGGTGTGGGGCTCCTCAATATACTTTTCGTGGATATCCTTGGCCATCCCCGTCACCACATTCTCCAACTCCCTGTAGGCCGCCTCCACCTTCTCCTTGTCGCCGCTGTCCTTGGCCGCCAAAAGCTTCTCATACCGGTCATTAGGGAACTTGGCGTCAATGGGCAAATACACAAAACCGCCGTACTTGCCGGGCATATGGATGGCAAACTCCACCCTGTTGGCGGAACCGGGAATAGTGGCCACATCCCTGTCATACTGCTCCGGCGACAAAATCTCCTCCAAAATGGCCGCCAACTGCACCTCGCCCAAAATC
>JAKSOM010000216.1 GCA_024405585.1 Acidaminococcaceae bacterium
ATAAAAAATGGCTTATAGCCCTTGCAGCAATTATTGGACTGATTGTTGTCATTTCGGCTGACCTGGGTTCCGCTTTGGTCTATTTCTTCATTTTTGCTGTTATGCTCTTTGTAGGCGGTTTGAGCTTATGGTGGTTTTTGGCTGGCTTTGGGGCATTGGCAGCGGCCGGGCCCTTCCTGTGGAAGTATTTTTTGAACGATAACCAAAAGGCGCGTATTCTGGCCCCTTACGATCCGTCTGTTGATCCCACCGGGTTGGGTATTACATGGCATGCTAACCAGAGTGTTTCTGCCATTTCCGGCGGTGGCTTTACCGGACAAGGGCTTGGGCAAGGGAAGATGACCCAAAGCGGAAGCATGCCCGGCCAGCATACCGACTTTATTTTTTCCGTGGCCGGTGAGGAACTGGGCTTTATCGGCTGTGCCGTTATCATCCTTCTGCTGCTGGCTTTAATAATTCGCTGCTTCTGGGTTGCTTCTCATTGCAACTATCCCCTGGGTATGCTGGTGTGCAGCGGAATTGGTGCCATGTTCATTGCTCAAACGGTTGAGAATATCGGCATGTGTCTGAAGCTGACTCCGGTTGTTGGCTTAACCCTGCCCTTTTTCAGCTATGGTGGTTCTTCCATATTAACGAATTTCATTGCTATCGGAATTGTTTCCGGCATCAAAATGCGGTCTCGCGCTCAACGTATGAGCCGCTATTAAGGAGAGAGTGTTTATGTCTAAGTATTTTGGTACAGATGGATTCCGCGGAACGGCCAACGAGGGCCTCACCGTGGAGCATGCCTTTAAAATCGGTCGTTTTCTAGGCTGGTACTACGGAAAAGAGCACCGTGCTCAGGTTGTTATCGGAAAGGACACCCGGCGTTCCGGTTATATGTTTGAGGGTGCCCTCCAGGCAGGCTTGACGGCTTCCGGTGCTGATGTGTGCCTGATGCATGTTACTACCACACCCAGCGTGGCTTACATTGCACGTGTGGATGATTTTGATTGCGGCATCATGATTTCAGCCAGTCATAATCCCTACATGGATAACGGTATCAAGCTGATTAACTCCAACGGTGAGAAGATGGAGCAGAGTGTTATTGATGAGGTTGAAAAATATTTGGATGGTGCCTACGGTGAACTGCCCTATGCTGTAGGCGAAAACGTGGGCCGGGTTATTGATTATGCTTCCGGTCGCAATCGTTACATTGGATATTTGATTACTTTGGCCAGTCATTCTTACCGGGATGTTAAGGTTGGTTTGGACTGTGCCAACGGCAGCACCTGGATGATTGCCAAAAGTGTATTTGATGCGCTGGGCGCTGACACCTATGTGATTAATAACAAGCCCGATGGTTTGAATATCAACCGGGATGCCGGAAGCACCCACA
>JAKSOM010000217.1 GCA_024405585.1 Acidaminococcaceae bacterium
CATCTGCAGCGGACACAATTTCAGTCGGTTATTCCGGCGGTGAACGGAGAATTACTAATGTGGCGGCAGGTACGGCGGATACGGATGCTGCTACGGTGGGTCAGGTGAAAGCAAAAACGGATTATTATGTCAAAGGCGGCAGTGTGAGGGTTGATGACGGCAACAATAAGAAGTATCTTGATTTGAATGTTTTTAACAACGCAACAGGAGCATCCGTTGATACCGTTTCCATTGATGTGAGCAGCATCGGAGGCGGCAGTATAGTTTCCGGGGACAAAATTTTAACACCCGGAACAAATATAGGTTTTACACCCTATACTGACCCTGCTGATCATCAAGTGAAATATGCAGTTGGACTGACGGATAATATTTCCGGCTTGAAAAGTGTGGTTATAGGCACGGCAACCCAAAACATTTACTTGGATGATGATGGTGTATCAGTCACAGGCACCGGATCACTTACTGATAATCATTTGGCATCTGTAATGACTGCAGACAGGTTTTATTTGGGGGAGGGAAATTTAGATACTGATACTAACTCCTACGTGGGGGTAGTTTATTCAGAAATTACCAAAGATACTTTAAAAATCAACCAAAAGACATATATTAATGGGAATGGAATTGATGCTAACACCCAAAGGATTGTGAATGTGGCGGACGGTGCGTTGGATACGGATGCGGCAACTTACGGTCAGGTGAAAAACAAGGCGGATAAGTCCACCACTTTGGCGGGTTACGGCATAACGGATGCCTATACAAAATCGGAGGTCTACACTAAGACAGAGATTGACACGGTAATCAGCGGCACTATGGCGGATGCCTATACCGGGTCCGTCTCTGTGGCGGGGAATAGTGCCAATTTGATTTTGACCAGTACTGTTGACAGCAGTAAATCAATCAGTTTCGGTCTGGTGGCAGGGAGCAATATTGCTTTTGTTGAGGAAAGCGGCAAGATAAAAATCAGTGCAGCCGGGGAAGCGGAGGAACTGGTGCATAAGGGCGGTGATGTGACGGCCGTCAGAATTGGCACGGGAACGGAAGCAGTTGGACAAAATGCGGTGGTATTTGGCAATAATTCCAAAGCCAATGCCAACGATGCGGTGGCAATAGGATACAACAATATTGTTACAGGGGTGAAATCCACGGCGGTGGGCAATAACAATGTGGTTAGCGGAAACAATTCAGGTGTTTTCGGGGATCCCTCCCGTATTGAAGCGGATAATGCTTATGGTGTAGGAAACAATAACATTATTCGGTCCTCTGCTACGGGAAGTTTTGCTACGGGCAACAATAATGACATTAGCGGGGAGAATACTTTTGTATTCGGCAGCAATGTAACTTCTACGTCAAAGAATTCCGTCATTCTCGGTAA
>JAKSOM010000218.1 GCA_024405585.1 Acidaminococcaceae bacterium
TTATGGCCAAGAGGGGTATGGGCAAGACCTGCTTTATGGATTTGCAGGACCGTACGGGCCGTATTCAGTCCTATGTGCGTAAGGATATTATCGGGGAAGAGGATTATGCTTTGGTAAAGATGTTGGATATTGGAGATATCATCGGTGTTACGGGTCATGTTTTCCGTACCCATATGGGTGAACTTTCCATTAAGGCCAGCAAACTGGAGATTCTTTCCAAGTCCTTGCGTCCTCTGCCGGAGAAATGGCACGGGCTCACAGACAAGGAAACCCGTTATCGTCAGCGTTATGTGGATTTGATTGTAAATCCTGAGGTTAAGGAAACTTTTGAAAAACGTAGTGCCATTATTCGCAGTGTGCGGGATATTTTGGACGGTCATAATTTCCTTGAGGTGGAAACACCTATGATGAATACTATTGCAGGTGGTGCGGCTGCCCGTCCTTTCATCACCTATCACAATGCTTTGGATATGCAACTTTATATGCGGATTGCTCCCGAGTTGTATTTGAAGCGTCTGATTGTGGGTGGTATGGAACGGGTCTATGAATTGGGTAGAGTGTTCCGCAATGAGGGTATTGATATTAAGCATAACCCGGAATTTACTTCCGTAGAAATTTATCAGGCCTATGCAGATTACCGGGATATGATGGATTTGACGGAAGAGATTATTGCCAAGACCGCTCAAAAGGTTTTGGGGACAATGAAGATTACTTACGAAGATACGGAACTGGATTTAACTCCGCCTTGGCCTCGTCTGACTATGGTGGATGCAGTAAAGCAGTATGCTAAAGTAGATTTTAACGGTGTAACAGATTTGGCAAAGGCAAGGGAACTGGCGAAGTCCGTTAATGTGGAAGTTGAACCTGCCTGGGGTATTGGCAAGATTATCAATGCTTGTTTTGAGCAGTATGTGGAGGATAATCTGATTCAGCCCGTATTTATTACAGGCCATCCCAAAGAGATTTCTCCCTTGGCGAAATCTAATCCTGAGCATCCTGAGTTCACGGACAGGTTTGAGGGATATATTTATGCACGGGAAATTTGCAATGGTTTTACAGAGTTGAATGACCCCATTGACCAGCGGCAACGTTTTGAAAAACAGGTTGAGGAACGGGCGGCCGGCGATGAGGAAGCCAATATGATGGATGAGGATTTTGTCCGGGCTTTGGAATATGGTCTGCCACCTACGGGTGGACTGGGTATCGGTATTGACCGGCTGGTTATGTTCCTGACAAATGCCACATCTATTCGTGATGTGTTGTTCTTCCCGCATATGCGGCATGAAAATTAATTGGAGGTAAGAAAATGTTTGGTAATGGTGATAAAAAGGCCACTTTTGCAAAACCGGGAGACCCTGTTTATGC
>JAKSOM010000219.1 GCA_024405585.1 Acidaminococcaceae bacterium
CGGCGGTAATTCTACTTGGGTGCCTAAACCCACCAATGAATCGGCAACTAATCCTCAGGCGGGTGAACAACTTCCCTCTTTCAGTTTGGCGGCTACAGCCAGCGTGGCGGTCAGTGATTTGGACGTAAAGACCGCTGCGGTGGTGGACGGCACTAAGATTACTTTCAAAAACACTTCCGGAAACAATGATTTGAATGTGCAGGGGGCGGATAACAGTGCCGTTGTGGCTGTGGCTGGCGGTATGGCTTTCGCTTGGAAAACCAATACGGCTCATCCCGATGTGACCGGCAAGTCCGGGTCTTTTGCAGGGGGTGCAGCGGTTAATTTGGTGCATAGCGATGTGGATGCCATTATTCAAGGCAGTACAATCAACGGGGCAAAGGCCATTAATAATACGGCGGAGCGTTCCGGCACTTTGGCGGCGGCGGGAGCGGCAATAGATATTTCCTTGAACACAGGTACTTCGGCGGCCGGTATGGCGGCAGGTATCAGTGTAAATTTGGCTGAGAACAAAACCATTGCTTTGATGAAAGACAATACAGTGAACGATACTTATACAGGCACGAATAAAACAATCATTGAAAATTTAGTGACGAATAAGGATCTGCAAGTTACAGGCGCTTTAGACATCAATGCCATCAGCGGCAACAAGAACAGCGGTTCCATCGGTGTTGTAGCAACTTGGGACAGTGTTAAAAACACCAACAAAGCGGAAATTGACGGTGGAACTTACAAGAAGATTGGCATTGTTAAAGATAATGTAGTTACGGATTTGACCCAAATCAATGCGGCACTGGGTTTGGGCGTGGCACAGGGCAGTGGTGGGGCTTTAGCATGGAATTTTCAAGGTTCATTGCTTGTTGGCGTTTTCAAAAATACGGCGGAAGCCAATGTGAAAAACATTACTTTAATGGAAGCGGACACTTTGGAAGTGAAGGCCTATGATACGAAATTAGAAACTAATAAATTTGGGGATTATCTGAGCAAGCGTGGGTTTGATACTACGGGGAGTACCTATCTGAATGATGCTCGAGATGGTGCCGGACTTGACACTATCCAGGATGAAGGCAATTTAATTGTCACTGCCAGCACTTTGATTTCTGCGGCAGCCGGTGGTACTGGCGGCAGCGGTGGTTTTGGTGCCGGAGTGGTGGTTAATGAAATTGATAATGATTTTCTTGTCAGTGTGGACAATAGTACCATTACCTTGTCCAATGCAAACGGTGCGGATATTTTGGCGGAAAGCAACACTTTGGCAGTGAGTGTGGCGGCAGGCGGAGCAGGAACTTCTAAAGGTTTCTGTGCGGCAGGCAGTTTTGTGATGGATTTTTTGAATAATGATGTTT
>JAKSOM010000022.1 GCA_024405585.1 Acidaminococcaceae bacterium
CTTTATACGTACCGGCATACATGGTCAATGGCGATATCGGAGAAGCCGTAGGCCTCCGCTTTGGTCAGCTTGCCGTTGGCAATATCCATAATTTCCTTCAGCAGTTCCGCACCCATTTCCTGGAAGGTCTTCTTGCCTTTGATAATATTGCTTAAGTCAACGTCCTTATTGTCTTCCATTTTTTGGAAGGTTCGTTCGTTGGCCGTAACTTTCAGCACCGGCACAATGGCGTTGCCGGTGGGGGTGCCCCGGCCGGTGGTGAAGATGATGACGTTGCAGCCAGATGCCACCATGCTGGTGACGGAGGAAATGTCGTAGCCGGCGGTGTCCATTACCAGGGAGCCGTGTTTGGAAGGCATAACTGCCTGTTCCAAAACTTCCACCACGGGACGGGTGCCGCCCTTGCGGATGCAGCCCAAACTCTTTTCGTCAAGGGTGGAAAGGCCTCCCGCCTTGTTGCCCGGGGTGGGCTGGCCCGCCCGGCAGTCCTGGCCGGCTTTCAAAAGGTGCTCTTCGTAATCCTTACAAACTCGGATGATGTCATTGTGGAGTTTTTTGGTGGCGGCCCGTTTGGCCACCACATGTTCCGCACCAATCCATTCAATGGATTCGCTCATGACGGTGGTGGCACCGTAATCCACCAACAGATCGCTGAGTTCACCTACGGCAGGATTGGAGGCCAGGCCGGAGGTGGCGTCGGAACCGCCGCATTCTATTCCCAGATACAATTCGGAAATGTCGCAGGGAACCTTGGGCTCCATGGCTGCCGCCGCCGCCATTTCCCTTGCGGCACGGACGGCTTTTTCGATGGTTTTCAAAGTGCCTCCCTCATCCTGGATGCCGAAGGAAACCACCGGTTTGGAGGTGAGTTTTTGGATTTTGGCTTTCAGTTCCTTGTGGGGGACGGTTTCACAGCCCAGACCGATGATGACCACACCGTAAACATTGGGGTTGCAGGCGAACCCGGTCAGGATTTTTTGGGACATATTGGTGTTTTCTGCCGTGTCGGAGCAACCCGTATTGAAAATAATATTGACTGCACCCCGGACCTGGCTGGCCACGATTCGGCTGCTTTCGCTGCCGCAGGCGCAGCCCGGCAGGATGAGGACATGGTTACGGATGCCGGCCCTTCCGTCAGGCCGTTTGTAGCCCATAAATTGCAACTTGCCATTCTTTTTGAAAAACTCTATCGGGGCTTCTGTGTCATCCGTTTCCGGAACCATTTCCCCGTCATAATCCCGGACTACACTAATCAGGTTAAAATGGTTGACCAAATGGCCTTTGGCCACGTCCTGGGTCATTTTGCCGATGCTTTCGCCATATTTAATTGCATCTTCCCCTTTGGTCAAATTTTTCAGGGCAATTTTGTGGCAGTAGGGAATGTTTTCTTCAGCAGTGATGCTACAGATTTCTTCCCCTTTCCGGTAGGTTACCGGGCTGCCCTTGGGTACATCGGCAACGCAGGTGACTACGTTCTCCCTTACATCCATCATCAAAGCATTGATTTCCATAGATAGAATCGTCCTTTCTGTAAATTTCAGCGGGTTGCGACACGGATTACAATTTAGAATGTAATAATTTGGTTATACAGTTGCCATCTGTATACCAGCAACCAATATATAATATTTTAACATACTGGTGCAGATAAATCAAGATTGGCAGTGACCCTCGTCCGCCCAAGTCAGGGTTCAGCCAACAGCCAAGATGGTTCAGGGTAGTGGACAGAGTGTAGTGGGCGAGGGGTGGAGGATTAAGGGGCGGTTGCAGTTAAAACGCATATAGCGTTTGCTTTATGTTTTTTTTTGTTGTATAATACCATATTATTTTTTGGGAGGGTGCTATGCGTAGGATTTTGGCGTTGTTGACATTAATGATGCTGATGTGCTGCAGTGCTTTGGCTGCCAAGGTGGCGGTTTTCACCACCAGCATGGGGAGTTTTGAGATTAAACTGGAGGACAAGTATGCCCCCGGTACGGTTAAGAATTTTGTGAATCTGGTGAATAAGGGTTTCTACAACGGTTTGACTTTTCACAGGGTTATAGACAATTTTATGATTCAGGGGGGGTGCCCCAATGGTGACGGTACCGGCGGTCCCGGCTACCGCATCCGTGATGAGATCAGCCCGAAGTTGAAACATAGTGGCCCCGGCATCCTGAGTATGGCCAACGCCGGCCCCAATACCGGCGGCAGCCAGTTCTTCATCACTTTGGTGGAGACCCCTTGGCTGGACGGGCATCATGCGGTTTTCGGCAAGGTTACCAAGGGTATGGATGTGGTACGGAAGATTGGCAAGGTGGATGTGGATTTCCAAAGCAAACCCTTGCGTAAGGTTTTGAGTGAGAATATTAGGGTCTACGAAAAATAGTGAAGATTTATTGCGAGAACAGTCAGGATAAAATCGATATTTCCGCCGGTTTGGAGCAGCAGCTGCAGCGGGGGCTGCAGGTGGTGGCGGATTTGCACCGGCTTTCGGAGCGGACGGAGGTCAGTATTACCATTGTTACGGATGAGGAAATACATCAGTTGAACAAGCAGTACCGTAATGTTGACAGGCCCACGGACGTGCTGAGTTTCGCCCTGGACGAGGGGGAGGAGCCGGAGTTGGTGGATGGCTCGGAGGAGCATCTTTTGGGTGATATCATCATCAGTGCCGAGACGGCGGAGAGGCAGGGACGGGAGTTCGGCCACGGCTTGGAGCGGGAGATTGTGTATTTGGCGGTGCACGGGCTTTTGCATCTTCTCGGTTATGACCATATGAGTGAAGAGGACAAGGTGCTGATGCGGACCAAGGAGGAGGAAGCCATGGGCCTGATTGGCCTGGGAGAGGAGCGGTTCAAGTGATGGAAAAGCAAAAATTTCGTTCCGGCTATGTGGCGCTCCTGGGGCGGCCCAATGTGGGGAAATCCACTTTGATGAATGCTTTGGTGGGTGAGAAGATTGCCATCACCAGCCCCAAGGCACAAACCACCCGCAACAGGATTATGTGCGTGCTGAACCGTCCCCATTCCCAAATTATTTTTTTCGATACTCCTGGGGTGCATAAGGCAAAGAACAAGTTGGGTGACTATATGGTGAAGACCGCCCTGGAGACCATCAGGGATATGGATGTGGTGATGTTTCTGGTGGATGCCACGGAAAAGCGGGGCCCGGGGGAGGATTTCATTTTAGGGGTGCTGGAAAAAGCCGCCTGCCCCGTGATTTTGGTCATCAATAAGATTGACAAACTGGATAGCAGGGAGCGGGTGCTGAAGGTTATCGAGAGTTATACCCGGGACCGGAAGTTTGCTGCCGTGGTGCCCATCAGCGCCTTGAAGGACAGCGAGTTTTCCGGTTTGGAAGAAGAGATAGAGTCCTATTTGCCGGAGGGTCCTCGGTATTATGATGAGGAAGTGTTGACGGACCAGCCGGAGCGGGGGATTGCTGCGGAGATTATTCGGGAGAAGATTTTGAATTGCACCCGGGACGAGGTGCCCCATGCGGTGGCGGTGAATGTGGACGAGTTCAAGGAACGGGACAACGGGGATGTTTTTATCCGTGCCACCATCACCGTGGAGCGGGACAGTCAGAAGGGTATCATTATCGGTGCCAAGGGCAGTATGCTGAAGAAAATAGGGGCTCTGGCACGGGGGGATATAGAAGGTTTGTTGCAGACTAAGGTGTTCCTGGAACTTTGGGTGAAGGTGCGTCAGGACTGGCGCAACAGCAGGAAGGCGTTGGAGGAATATGGCTACCATAATTGATGAGGCCCTGGTCATCCGGGTGGAGGACAGGAATTCGGCGGACAAATATGTGACCTGTTTCAGCAGGTTTCACGGCCGGGTGCGTTTTTCCGCCTTCGGAGCCAAGTATTACAAGTCCTCCGTGGGACCAATTCTTCAGTATCTTAGCCGTTTGCAGCTGGAGCTGGAGCCGGGGAAGATTTCCGATAAACTTCTGGGGGCGGAATTGCTGGCCCCGCCGCCGGTTTTGGATTTCAAACAGTTGGCTTATGCTTCCGTTATGACGGAGGTTACGGAGGATTTTACGGCGGATCACGAAAGTGATACTTTGGTCTATGGCTATTTGTTGGATGCTTTGACGCTTCTGACCAGGAAGAACCCCAGGGTGGTGGTGCTGGCTTTCTGTATCAAACTGTTGCATGCCACCGGGTTCGGGCCGGATTTGGAAAAAATTGCCATGCCGGATGGGGCTAAGGAATTGTATTTGGCCATGCTGCATTTGGATTTCGTCCGTCCTGGGGAGTTGGAGATTCGGGGCAGCGATTTGAAACAGTTGGAACATATGGTGTTGGAACTTATTTATTACCAAATAAATAAACCCCTGAAGTCGCTGGTTTATCTGCGGCAGCTGGGAATATGAGATGAAAAGGAGTCATTATGGATTTTCAGACATTGATTTTGAAATTGCAGAACTACTGGGCACAGCAGAAATGTATTTTGGCGGAGCCCTATGATGTGGAGAAGGGTGCGGGGACCATGAACCCCAGCACTTTCCTCAGGGTATTGGGACCGGAGCCCTGGCGGGTGGCCTATGTGGAGCCCAGCCGCCGTCCTGCGGACGGGCGTTACGGCGACAACCCCAACCGCCTGTATCAGCACCATCAGTTCCAGGTCATTATCAAACCCAGTCCTGAGAACATTCAGGAATTGTATTTGGAGAGTTTGGCGGAGTTGGGCATCAAGGCGGAGGAGCATGACATCCGCTTTGTGGAGGACAATTGGGAGTCCCCGACTTTGGGTGCCTGGGGGCTGGGCTGGGAAGTTTGGCTGGACGGCATGGAAATCACCCAGTTCACCTATTTCCAGCAGGTTGGCAGTTTGGATGTGAAACCCGTGGCGGTGGAAATTACCTACGGCCTGGAGCGGCTGGCCATGTATATTCAGGGCGTGGAGAATGTTTATGATGTGAAGTGGGTTGGGGATGTTACCTATGGGGATGTGTTCCATACCAACGAAGTGGAGAATTCCTACTACAATTTTGAAGTAGCGGATACGGATTTACTTTTCGACCTTTTCAACAAATATGAGGCGGAGGCCAAGAGGGTGGTGGCGTTGGGTTACATCCGTCCGGCCTATGATTATGTTTTGAAATGTTCCCACACCTTCAATCTTTTGGACAGCCGGGGGGCCATTAGCGTGAACGAGCGTACCGCTTACATCGGCAGGGTGCGTAATATGGCCCGGCTTTGTGCTGCGGCCTATGTGGAGCAACGGGAAAAACTGGGATTCCCCATGTTGAAGAAGGAGGGAAAATAAGATGGCTAAGAGATTATTGTTTGAAATTGGTACCGAAGAAATCCCTGCCAACTTCATGTCCGGCATTTTGGAGCAGGTTTCCGCATTGGCCAAAAAACAATTGGAAGAGTTGCGGATTCCCTATATTGCGGTGAATGCTTTGGGCACTCCCCGTCGTGTAACCCTTCTGGTGGAGGGAATGGCGGAAACCCAGGCGGACAGCACGGTTGAGGCCAAGGGTCCCAGTGTGAAGATTGCCTTCAAAGAGGGGGCACCCACCAAGGCGGCGGAGGGCTTTGCCCGGGGTCAGGGTGTGGATGTGAAGGATTTGGAAACCCGTGGGGATTATGTTTTTGCAGTAAAGCATTTGGCAGGCCAAAAGGTGGTGGAGTTGTTGCCCGATTTCCTCAGCAACATTCTCTCTTCCTTGAGTTTCCCGAAAAATATGCGTTGGGCCGACCATGAAACCCGTTTCGTGCGTCCCGTACATTGGCTGGTGGCGCTTTTTGATGACCAGGTTGTTCCTGTGGAGTTCAACGGTGTGAAGAGCGGCAACCAGACTCGGGGCCACCGTTTCCTGACGGATGACAAGATGACGGTTATCCCCTGTGCCAACGATTATGAAAAAGTTATGACGGAACTTTTCGTCATGGTGAATCAGTTGGAGCGTAAGGTTCTGATTAAGAGGCAGGTGGAGGAGCTGGCGGCTAAAGAGGGAGGCCATGCGGAAATCAAGGAGGACCTGTTGGAAGAGGTCACCTATCTTGTGGAGTGGCCCACCGCCCTTTGCGGCAAGTTTGAGGACCGGTTTTTGGCCCTGCCTAAGGAATGTATTATCACCCCTATGCGGGAACATCAGCGCTATTTCCCTGTGCTGAAGGAAGACGGTACCTTGTTGAACAAGTTTATCACCGTCCGTAACGGCGGCAGCCAATTTTTGGATGTGGTGGCCCACGGCAATGAGAGGGTGCTGCGTGCCCGTCTCAGCGATGCGGAGTTCTTCTTCAAGGAGGACCGGAAGCAGAGTTTGGCGGACCGGCTGCCCAAGTTGGAGACGGTTTCCTTCCAAGAAGGTTTGGGCAACATGCGGGATAAATCAGAGCGGTTGGTGAAGGCCGCCGCAGCCCTGGCCAAGGATTTGAATGCTAAGGTGAACACCAAGGATTTGGAGCGTACTGCACTTCTTTGCAAGGCGGATTTGGTTACTGGCATGGTGGTGGAATTTACGGAACTGCAGGGAGTTATGGGCCGTGAATATGCCAAGCTGGACAAGGAAGGGGAGGCCGTGGCCAAGGGCATTTTTGAACATTATCTGCCCCGTTTTGCCGGGGATATTCTGCCCGCCACGGAGATTGGCCGTATTGTAGGCATTGCGGACAAATTGGATAATATTGTGGCCACTTTCAGCCGGGGGCTTGCTCCCACCGGCAGTCAGGACCCCTATGCCCTCCGCCGTCAGGCCCTGGGCGTAATCAACATCATCATTGATGCGGGTTATCACTTCAGTATGCAGAAGACCCTGGCCACCATGTGCCAGTTGCTGAATCTGCCCAATGCAGACAAGACCGGTGAATTGATCAATCAGATTGGGGAATTCATCAGGCAGCGGTTGAAGAATATGCTTATTGACCAGGGCATCCGTTATGACGTGGTTGATGGGGTTCTTTCCAATGCTAAGAACGATGATGTGGCGGATTTGTGCAAGCGGGCTGCCGCTTTGAACGAGTTTGTCACCAAGCCGGAGGCGGCGGAGCTGGTTCAGGCCGCCACCCGTGTCAACAACCTTTGCAAGAAAGCGGAGGGGGAAACCGCCATCAATACCAACCTTTTCCAAAAGGATGCGGAGAAGGCTCTGTACAAGGCCGTTTTGGCTGTTAACAAGGAAATTCTGCCCCTGGCGGTTGCCTACAATTATGCCGGCGTTCTGGCGGCAGCCACCAAATTGGTGGGGGAGATAAACAAGTTCTTTGAAGACGTAATGGTTATGGATGAGGATGTGAATGTGAAGAACAACCGTCTGGCCCTGCTTTTGGCAGTGCAGGACATTACTAATGGGGTTGGGGATTTGAGCTGCATAGTATGATGTATGGTGTATACTTATTCCGAATTGTATACATTGTAAAGTAACACAAAGTAGTTGTTTAATTCAATAAAGTTTGCTATAATAGGGGCATAGGAATTATGTCCCTATTAGTTTTTTTGAAAGTTGAGGTGTTGAACATGTCCAAGAAATTCCAACAACTGCTGCTCATCTTTGTGATTGGCGCAGTAATTTGGTTCATTCCTGCACCCGCAGGAGTTAAGCCCGCAGCATGGCATCTGTTTGCTATCTTCGTGGCAACCATCGTTGGTTTCATCATGCATCCGCTGCCCATCGGCGCCATTGCCCTGATTGCAGCTGCCTTGTCCGGCTTCTTGAAGGTTTTGAAACCCGCTGAGGCCCTGAAAGGTTACGGTGATGCAACCATCTGGCTGATTGTATCAGCTTATCTCTTTGCCTTAGGCTTCGTTAAGACGGGTTTGGGCAAGCGTATCGCCTATAACATTATGGCGGCTATCGGCGACAGCTCTTTGAAGTTGGGTTATGCAATGGCCCTTTCCGATTTGGTTGTTTCCCCTGCCACCCCGTCCAATACTGCCCGTGCCGGCGGTATCCTGTTCCCCATTGTTAAGTCCTTGGCAGTGGCATTCAAATCCGAGCCCGGTGACACGGCCCGTAAGATTGGTTCTTATCTGATGAAGAGCACTTTCCAAGTGAACTGCATCACCAGCTCCATGTTTATTACCGCAGTTGCCCCCAACGCTTTGGCAGTATCCCTGGCAGCAAAGGCAACCGGCGTGGAAATCAGCTGGGCACAATGGGCTGTGGCCTGCATCGTTCCCGGTTTGATTTGCGTAATGATGGCTCCTTACATTGTTTACAAACTCTATCCGCCTGAGATCAAACATACTCCTGAGGCCAAGGAAATTGCCAACAAGGAATTGAAGGCAATGGGCCCCATGAACAAGGGCGAGAAGATTGTCCTCTTCGTATTCATTATGGCCTTGTTCCTCTGGGCAACCGCTAAATTCACTGGCTTGAACGCTACCATGATTGCTATGGTTGGCGTAGGCATCATGTTGGTCGGCGGTGCCATCGAGTGGGAAGACGTTATCACCCAAAAGGGTGCATGGGATACCCTGGTATGGATGGGTACCCTGATGGCACTGGCTTCCGGCCTGAACAAATTGGGCCTGATTAAGTGGTTCGCCAACATGGTTGCAGGCGCACTCTCCGGCTACAGCTGGATGGCGGCATTGGGCATCCTCATCGTTATTTACATGTGGTCCCACTATGCTTTTGCATCCCTTTCCGCACACGTGGCAGCAATGTTCCAGGCCTTCGTAGCTGTGGCAGTTGGTGCCGGCGCACCTCCTTTCCTGGCTATTATGAGCTTGGCTTGCCTCACCGGTCTGCAGGGCGGTATCACCCACTATGCAACCGGCCCGGCTCCCATTTACTTCGGTGCCGGCTATGTTAGCCAAAACGATTGGTGGAAGATTGGCTTTATCCTTTCCGTTATCAACGTTGCCGTATTTATTTTTGTCGGCGGCGCATGGTGGAAGGTTCTCGGTTATTGGTAAGATAATTGGAGGTCATTATGAAATCTAAAGCTTTGTTGGCTGCTCTCTGCGTTGCCGGTACCATTTTTACCGGTTTGACTGCAGAAGCGGCAACCAAATTTGTGAATATCGGTACTGGCGGTACTGCCGGCACTTACTATCCCTTGGGCGGTGCAATGGCTGACATTCTCAATAAGAATGTTCCCGAATGCAACGCTTCCGCCCAATCCACCGGTGCATCTGTAGCCAATGTTAACCTTTTGGTTCAGGGCAAAGTGGATGTGGCCTTCATTCAAAATGATATTGCCTACTATGCGGCTAACGGCAAGGAAATGTTCGCAGGCAAGAAGGTTGACGGGCTCCGTGGTATTTGCACCATTTATCCTGAAGTTGTTCAGGTGTTTACTGTAAAGGGTACCGGCATCAAAACCGTTGCTGATTTTAAAGGTAAGGCCATTGCGGTTGGTGCTGCAGGCAGCGGTACGGAAGCCAATGCCCGTCAGATTATGGCGGCTCACGGCGTAAGTTATAAGGATTGCAAAGTACGTTATCTCTCCTTCGCCGAAGCATCCAGTGCTTTGAAGGACGGTAATATTGATGCGGCCTTTATTACTGCCGGTTATCCCACGGCAGCTGTCCAGGACTTGGCTACCACCAAGGAAATTGAAATGATTCCTGTGGCAGATAATGTGGCAGAAAAACTGATGAAGGAATATCCCTTCTATACCAAGGTTATCATTCCTGCGGGTACTTACAACAAACAAACCGTGGCGATTCCCGCCATGAGTGTAAAGTGCATGTTGGCTACTACTGATAAGGTGGATGACAATCTGGTTTATGAAATGACCAAAGCGTTGTACAGCAATATTGACAGAATGAAAGCGGCTCACAGTGCGGCTAATGCTATCAGCTTGGCCAGCGCTAAGGAAGGCATGTCCATTCCTATGGCGGCCGGTGCAGCAAAATTCTTGAAATAACAGGATAATGCTCAAAAAGTGGAGGGGGACGGCGCAAGCCGTCCCCTTTTTTAATTTCCAAAAATCATATTTGTTCGTTCTTGCTGCCGGTGTGGTGTCGGTTGCCTTTTGGCTCAGTGCTTTGGTGTTGGTTGTGACAGACAATCGGAGGGAGAAAATATTTTACTACAGCTGCGGAGTTGGGGATTGTTTTCAGTTGTGTCTGATTCATTCCGTAGAAAAATCCCCATGGGAGGACAATTTCCTTGTCCGTGGGGCAGGGAATCTGCTTTTGACAACTTCTAAATTTGAATCCCTGGGGTGGGGCTATCCCTACTCTGAGGCGGATGGCAAGTTTAGTATTGATAAAGATAATAAATTTATAATGACACTGAACAGAAAATTTGCTAAAATAAACACGTGTGTTGCTATTCAGGCCATGCCCAAAGTTATTTATAACAACATTCAACTTGATTTGTGCCGGGAGTTTGGGGATGGGGCCTTGGTAGAAATTGCCGTTATGCCCAGGTATCAACTCTATAGTGATATAATCTTTAATAATGGGAGGTGAGTTTCCATGAGTGAAACCAAGCACCAGGAATTATCTGCTGAAGAAGTGATGCAGAAATTTGATAAGGAGAGTAATACCCGTCAGACATCCAAATTTTGGGAACGTCTGATTAGTGGGGTCTGTATCCTTTTTGCAGTATTCCAACTTTATACCTCCGCCTTTGGCATTTTGGACGCCCATCTGCAAAGGGCGGTGCATTTGGCCTTTGGCGTGTTTTTGATTTTCCTGCTATATCCAGGCAGGAAGGCCTGGAAGGGGCAGATGCATTTGTTGGATGTGGCCTTTGCCTTGGTAGGGGCCGCCTGTGCCTTGTATATTGTGGTCTTTTACGAAGATTTGGTACTAAGGGCGGGAATGAATACCACCACTGATTTCGTGGTGGGTCTGATCGGCACGGTGCTGGTGCTGGAGGCGGCCCGCCGGGTGGTGGGCTGGCCCATGATTATTGTTGCCCTGTTCTTCCTGGCTTATGCTTTTATGGGTCCCTATGTTCCATGCATATTGGCCCACAGGGGAGTGGATATGCAGGAAATGTTTGACCACCTTTTCTTCACCACGGAGGGCATCTTCGGTGTGCCCATGGGCGTGTCTTCCACATTCATCTACCTCTTCATTCTCTTTGGTGCCTATTTGGAATCCACCGGTTTGGGCAAATTCTTTATTGATATAGCCAATGCTATTGCGGGCTGGGCCGCAGGCGGTCCTGCCAAAGTGGCGGTTTTGAGCAGCGGCCTGATGGGAACCGTCAGCGGCAGCAGCGTGGGTAATGTGGCGGGCACAGGTGCCTTTACCATTCCCATGATGAAAAAATTGGGTTACAAGCCCTCCTTCGCCGGGGCGGTGGAGGCCTCCGCTTCCACCGGTGGTCAGTTGATGCCTCCGGTCATGGGTGCTGCGGCTTTCCTGATGGCGGAATTCGTAGGCATTCCCTACTTTGATGTGGTGAAGGCGGCGGTAATTCCTGCCCTGCTTTACTACGTGGGGGTTTGGATTGGTGTGCACTATGAGGCAAAAAAATATGGTCTCAAGGGC
>JAKSOM010000220.1 GCA_024405585.1 Acidaminococcaceae bacterium
ATATAATCCACCGCTCTGCGGACGGCCCGGAACGCCGCCTGGGCACCGATGGGCCAACAGGCCTTCATATAGGCGACGCAGTTCTGCAATCAGGTTGTCCTTCTTGGCCCCTTCCGGCATCAACTCAATGCAGTCCACCAATGCCATGGCATACCATCCCATGGCCCTGGACCAAGTGATACCATTGGTTTGCCCGGACGGATTGGCAGCATGGTCATATAATCCGGTCCCGTTATTATACAGATTATCATAGATCCAAATCAAACGACTGTATACAGAATTATAAATAGAATCCGCCGTTACGTTTTGACCGGATTTGCTTCTCAAAGTCAGTTTTCCCGCTTCAATTGCCCTGGCACATTCCATTAAAAAGGGCTGTGCCATGTAGATGCCATCCAGTGCAATGGGATAAGCCGCCCAACTGGTTGAGGCGATGCTGCCATCCTTCTGTTTATGGGCATAATTCCCGCCACAGGCGCTGTAGGATATTTGGTGTGCCAGCATGGAATAAACCTGTTGAATGCATAGCTTATACTTATCACTGTTGCCGGAAGTATAACCGGAATTCATGAACATATCAAAGGCTGCTCGAATGGGTTCTACCGAATCCAGTTCCCCGGATGTAAAATTAGTTATCGTACCATTGCTGCTGATGTTGGCATTGTAAAAACCATCCACATAGGAATAATTGGAGGGCCCAATCATAGCAAAGGCATCCATCATCAAGCCGTTGTAGTAGGTCCAGCTTCGGGTTTTACTCTCGGTATCCCAGGTGAATTTGCCTGTGGTACGATTTACTGCATTCGCTGATTTGAGTTGGTTGGCATAGGCTAACACTTTTTCCACATTTTGTGCCGTCTCTCCCACTGCGGCGATGCTGTCCTCTGCGGAAGCTCGGCTTCCGCCCGGCAGAGCAGTCGTACCCAGCAGAATGGCCGTGATTAATATGGCACACAGCCACTGTTTGAATACTCGTTTCATCTAATATTTCCCCTCTTTTGTATTGCACAGTACATCTTTTGCCCCTGCACAGCCCCATCATAACCGTTTTGTTGATAAAATGCAACAAGTGACATCATTCCGCTTTTAGCTTTGTTATTCCAAAAACGTCCCCCTTGCTCCGGCAGTTGACTCTCCTCTCAGGAAGAATTCCGCCGCTGCTTCCGCCAAAAGAAGAAGGACCCGGCTTTGCAGTCGAGTCCTCCCTGATTTATTTCTTAATGCCAAACAAGCCGCGGATAACGGCATTGGTACCGGAGCGCATCACAGACCCCAATGCATTTCTGGCAGCCCGCTTAGCGATGGTACCGGCACTGGTGGTTTTTCC
>JAKSOM010000221.1 GCA_024405585.1 Acidaminococcaceae bacterium
TCCTCGGTAGTGGTAACAATGGCCACAGCCCCCAGTTCCGCTGCCCTCTCATCAATATAGTGCAACTCCACCATACCGTAATCATGATGGTCCGGGTACCGCACCGCCTCCAACAACTGCACACCGATACTGCTCAAGGTCTGCTCAAAGGAAGCAGGGTTGCCGATGGCGCTAAACACCAGCACCTGCTTGTTCTGCAACTCTTCCAAAGCAATCCTTTCTTCAACGGAATTATACCAGTCGGATATCTCCACAAAATCCTTGGGCCGGTGGATGGATTCCGCCACCAGGGCCTTGGAATTGTACCGGTTCAAAATCTCCCGCAGCTCCAATTTGTTCATCACACTGCTTTGGTCCGTCTTCGTCAGAAGAAAGACATGGGCCCGGTTCAGATTACGCAACGGCTCCCGCAAAACACCTCTGGGCAGCACATTGCCGTTGCCAAACATGGTGATTGTATCCACCAGCACCACATCCAAATCCCTCTGCAAATTCCAGTGCTGGTAGCCATCATCCATAATAATGACCTCCGCCCGGAAATGTTCCACCGCATATTTGCCCGTAACGGCACGGTTCTTGCCGATTATGACCGGTACTCCCGGCAAGGTCTTGGCCATCAGAAAGGCCTCATCCCCCGCCTCATTGACGGTCATAAAGATTTTGTTGCCGTCACTGACCACACCTATATCTTTCTTCCAGTGGGCCTTGTACCCCCTGTTAAGAACTACAACCCTGTAGCCCTTCTCCCGCATCAGTTGCACAATGGAGAAAGCCGTAGGTGTCTTACCCGTACCGCCCACCGTAATATTACCCACGGAAATCACAAAGGCAGGCAGTTTCACCCTTCTAAAAATATGCAACTTGTACAAAGTCAACATAGTGGAAACCGCAAAATCATATACATAACTCATAAGCCGGAGGAACGTCAGAAGCAGCCAACCGCTAAAAGGCGTATCCGGGCCATAAGCCAACTTAGTAATATATTGGATGATGGCATCCCCATGCCTGAGTCCCTTGCCATCCTCGTCATAAACATTGCGGATATTGATGGGATACTCTGCATATTTCTTGGCTGGCTGAGCATTGAGTTCCATCAAATCCTTGAGGTAGTGGATGGTCTTCACATCCGCCCCCCGGTTGTCGCAAATGACCTGGAAGGAGGCCTTGCCCATCCTGTCACGCAACTCATCGTCCTGAAGGATGTGCAGAATCTCCGCCGTCAGCTCCTCCCCGTTCTTCACCATCTTGCAGGCCCCCACCTTGCTCAAAAGGGCGTAGGAGTCCTTAAAATTCTGCATATTCGGACCCACCAGCACCGCGTTGG
>JAKSOM010000222.1 GCA_024405585.1 Acidaminococcaceae bacterium
TTATGGGGAAGGGGTTAAAGGTGGCGGTTGTGGTGAGCCGGTTTAATGAGTTTATTACCAATAAACTTTTAGGTGGAGCGGTTGACTGCTTAACCCGTCATGACTGCCAGGAAGAGAACATCACTGTGGCTTGGGTACCGGGCGCTTTTGAAATTCCTATGGTGGCGAAAAAATTAGCAATGTCTAAAAAGTATGATGCGGTGATTTGCTTGGGAGCGGTTATCCGTGGTGCCACCCCCCATTTTGACTATGTTTGTGCAGAGTGTGCCAAAGGCATTGCCCAAGTGGGAATGGAATCCTCTGTGGGCAAGAAGGCCGTGGATGCGGCGATGGCGGCGATGGAAATGGCAAGTGTAATGAAAGAGATTTAAAGGAGAAAAAATGCGTAAGGAACATGACTTTTTAGGAGAATTGGAAATTCCTGACGATGCCTACTATGGCGTACAAACCATGCGGGCTTTAGAAAATTTCACCATAACAGAAGAACACTTGGATAAGGATTTTATCGTGGCAATGGGTATGGTGAAAAAGGCGGCTTGCATGGCAAATCTTCATACGGGCAGAATGCCGGAGAAAATTGGCAAGGCCTTGTTGCAGGCCTGTGATGAAGTTGTTGCAGGGAAGATGAATGACCAGTTTCCCATTGACCGCAGTCAGGGCGGGGCCGGCACTTCCTGCAATATGAATATCAATGAGGTAATTACCAACAGGGCGTTGGAAATTATGGGTTATGCCAGGGGGCGTTACGATATAATATCCCCCAACAATCACGCCAATATGGCTCAATCTACTAACGATGTTTTCCCCACAAGTATCAAAGTGTGTCTTGTCAACAAGAGCGCCAAACTCATTGATGCGTTGAAAGCACTTGCTAAAGAATTTGCTAATAAAGCGGAGGAATTTCAAGATGTTTTGAAAATGGGACGTACCCATTTACAAGATGCCGTGCCTATCACAGTGGGGCAGGAAATGGCTTCCTATTCATCCTCCATTGTACGGGCAGTGAGAAGGGTGGAAGCATCTTTACTTTCCGTATATGCGGTGAATATGGGCGCTACGGCGGTAGGTACGGGATTAAACGCCGAAAAGGAATATATTGAGGACGTGGTTAAGGAATTGTCGGATATTACGGATGCCAATTTCTACACTGCTCAAAATTTAGTGGATGCCACGAACAACACGGATTGTTTTGCAGATGTGTCCACTGCTTTGAAAGTGGTGGCATTGGTACTGATAAAAATGGCCAATGATTTTCGTCTGATGGCATCCGGGCCAAGATGCGGCTTGAACGAATTAAAACTGCCGCCTCGTCAGCCTGG
>JAKSOM010000223.1 GCA_024405585.1 Acidaminococcaceae bacterium
GCGGTCACACAGGCCCCCGCATCCATCAGGGTCTTCAAATAACCCGCCGCCATGGCATCCTCCATCACCTGCTTGGAAGCCGGCGCCACAATCATCCTGCATGTCTTGGGCAAATGCCTGCCCGCCAAAATCCTGGCCGCCACCGCAATATCCTGCAACCTGCCGCCGGTGCAGGAACCGATATAGGCCTCATCTATCTGCTTGCCCTCATATTCGGAAAGGGGGAAAACATTATCAACACTATGGGGAGCAGCCACCTGGGGCTGCAAATTGCTCACATCAAAAGTCAGCTCCTTCGCATATTTGTAATCCTCATCCGTGGTGAAAATCTCGTAGGGCTCCGTAACATGCTTACGCAAATGCTCCATGGTGATTTCGTCCGGCTGGATATAGCAGGCCTTGCAACCCATCTCCGTAGTCAGATTGCACATACACATCCGCTCGGAAACGCTCAACTCCTTCAGCACCGGACCAGCAAACTCCACCGCCTTATAAACGCCGTAATCTGCACCCAAAGTGCCGATGATATGCAAAATCACATCCTTGGCATAAACTCCGGCCGGCAGCTTGCCCACAAGATTAATCTTCAAAATCTCCGGCACCACAAACCACAGTTTCCCCGTAGCCAAAATAATGGCCAAATCCGTGGCCCCCACCCCGGTACTGAAAGCACCAAAGGCCCCGTGGGTAGTGGTATGGGAATCCGTCACCACCACAATCTGACCCGGATGGGTCCAGCCGTGATCCGCCAAAACCTGATGGCAAACCCCCGCATCAATATCCATAAGCCGCTCAATCCCCTGGTCAAAACAGAACTTGCGGAAATTCTTATGGTTCTCCGCCTGCTTGATGGTGGCGCAAGGGGCGTAATGGTCAAAGAACATCACCACCTTGGCCGGATCCCAAACCTTGGTGCCGCCCATCTCCCAAAAGGACTTGACGGTTTGCCAATAAAGGTCATTAATCCCTGCCAAATCCACTTGGCAATTCACAATTTCGCCGGTAGTCACACTGCTCTTGCCGGCCCGTGCCGCCAAAAGTTTTTCCATCGCATGCATAAATTACGCCTCCTTTGCCTGATAAATTTTTATAAAGATATACCTATACTTTACCTATTATAGTTCTGCTCACCAAGTTTAGCAAGCAGTTTTATCCTTACATCCCCCGTCAAACACTTCTTTTTTCAATTTTCTATCCTTCGCAAAAATTATTTCACTTTACGCTCCTCACTTTGGGAGGGGTGCCGCTTTTAAGTTCTCGGTTGCGGCGGGGTGGGTTGCCCGCTGCGAGTTAAAAGCTGAAA
>JAKSOM010000224.1 GCA_024405585.1 Acidaminococcaceae bacterium
GTCTTGAAAACCGCCGCCGTAAGGCTTGGGGGTTCGAGTCCCTCTTCCTCCGCTAAAAAGACCGGATTTAATCCGGTCTTTTTCAGTTTTTTAGGGAATTTTCTGCATAAAAGCCCTAAGACCAGTTCCACTCCGCCCTCAGGTCTGCCGCAAAATCTGCCGCCGCCGTCGCCGGTTCCTCAAACAGTAGGGTACAAACCTTCGTCGGCAGTGGAAAATCCTCCCCAAACGTCCCAAGACAAGACATCGTCGTCGCCCCGGTGGTATAAACATCGTCAACTACCACCACAGTACCTCTAGAGGGTAGTTCTCGGGGCAAGTTGCTTTCAAAAGCCCCCGCCACATTCCACTCACGTTCCTCTTTGGAAAGTTTAGTCTGAGAAACCACAAAGGTCCGTCGACGAAGCCAGCGGCAAACCCTGCCTCCGCAAACCGCAGCCAAGGCATCAGCAATCTTCTCCGCCTGGTTGTATCCGCGTTCCCTCAGTCGAGCCGGATGCAGCGGTACCGGAACAAAATACAGAGGCTTGGGAAACATGGAAATTTCCTCCCCTAAAGTTTTTCCAGCCACAACGCAGGAATGTTTCACCAAGTAAGTCGCCATCCCCGGAATACTCTTGTACTTCAAGGCGTGAATCAAATTACGAGTCAGCGGCCGCATGGGAAACAGACTAAACGTATCCGCCCCGGGAAAACGAAAGGACTTGGACATATTCTCCAGTTCCTTTTTACAGGCAGGGCATAACCAAGGATCCAAAACCTCGGAAGGGTTCCCACAGCCTAGACATTCCGACCCAAATACAAATCCACCGATTTTTTCAAATACATTCATAACGTTTCTCCGAGATAAAGAAGATTTCTCTAATAGAAACGTTTCATAACAGCAATTTGTTCGCTAATTTCCTGAAAATTTTTATTTACCACCACAAGCAAGCTAGAACCACATATACAAGACCTAGCCTGCAAAATGGATTTCGTCAATATACTAGCGGTGTTTAGCCTGATAGCGCAAACAAACTAGAAGTCCCACAAGTACCATGCATGTCAAGGCAAATGATCCGCCATAAGACAGGAACGGCAAAGGTAGCCCCGTTACCGGCATTAACCCAATCGTCATGGCAATGTTCACCAGAATATGGAACACAAAGATGGTGGACGCCCCCATCGCCATAAGGGTTACAAAAGGATCCGAGGACAATTTGCTTACGGCTGTAGCCCTCCAAAGGAACAAAGCAAACAGTACAAGCACTACGGTGCAGCCCACAAAACCAAACTGTTCCCCCAGAACACTAAAGATAAA
>JAKSOM010000225.1 GCA_024405585.1 Acidaminococcaceae bacterium
CACGCTCCCACTGTAGCCGGTCTGGCTACCTCATTTGGAAGCGGTGCAATGACTAACTCCTTTAATGAAATTGAAGATGCCGAACTGATTATGGTTATCGGCAGCAACACAACTACAGCTCACCCGGTAGCCGGTTATAAAATCCGGCAGGCCGGACGCAACAAAGCCAAATTAATCGTAGTGGATCCCCGCCGCATTGAATTGGCAGAAGAAGCTGACTATTGGCTCCGTCTGAATCCTGGAACCGATATTCCGCTCTTAAACGGCTTGATGCACATCATCTTGAAAGAAAGCCTGCAGGATGATGAGTTTATCCAAGAAAGAGTCGAAAATTTTGATGAGTTAAAAGCTACTGTTGAAGAATATAACCCTGAATATGTCAGTGAATTAACCGGTATTGCAGTTGATACTTTATACGAAGTAGCCCGGCTTTATGCCAAAACCGACAAGGCCATGATTTTCTATACCTTGGGGATTACCGAACATGTTTGCGGTACCAACAATGTTATGAGCATTGCCAACCTGGCCATGATTACCGGCCACCTGGGACGACCCAGTGTGGGAGTTAACCCCATCCGGGGACAAAACAATGTTCAAGGTGCCTGCGACATGGGTGCTTTACCCAATGTCTATTCCGGCTATCAGGCCGTTACCAATCCAGCCTGCCGGGAAAAATTTGAAGCCGCCTGGGGAGTCAAGCTTCCGGACAAAAAAGGCATGATGATTCCGGCCATGTTTGACGCAGCCAATGAAGGCAAGCTCAAAGCCATGTTTATTCTGGGCGAAAATCCGGTTCTGACTGACCCGAACAGCAATCATATTCGTTCCGGTATGGAAAAACTGGAATTCTTGGTAGTTCAGGAACTATTCTTAACCGAAACTGCTGAATATGCCGATGTAATCCTGCCTTCCGCCAGCTTTGCCGAAGTAGACGGAACCTTTACCAATACGGAACGCCGGGTTCAAAGAGTAAGAGCCGCCATTAAACCTTTGGCCGGCAATACCGCCTGGCAAAGTATTGTGGAAATCAGCAATCGGATGGGTTATGCCGAAAGCTATGCCAATCCGGGCGAAGTTTTTGCAGAAATGGCCAGCCTGACTCCTTCCTACAGCGGAATTAACTATGCCCGGATGGAAAACGAAAGCCTGCAATGGCCTTGCCCCAATACAGATCACCCCGGCACTCCTTATATGCATGTGGGTAAATTCTCCAAGGGCAAAGGAACCCTGAAGGCTATCGGCCACACTCCGCCTGCTGAACTTCCGGATGCAGAATATCCGTTCCTGCTCTCGACCGG
>JAKSOM010000226.1 GCA_024405585.1 Acidaminococcaceae bacterium
CCGAATTTGCTGGATGCCCTGTTCCAGGGCCAATGCATCCAGATGATGTGCGTTGCCAATGGCGTAGCGGTCATCGTAAAGGGTTTGGCAAGGCCGGATCAGGCCGTAGTAATTGATGGCCGGGGAAAGGTCGCTGTTCTCCCTGGCATAGGGACAACCGATGGCTGCATTGGGTAAAGGGGTTTCCAAACCGAATTGCTTGGCACAGGCGGCGATTCGCCGGATGGCGTCCTGCTTTTGGAAGCCGTCCAAGGCAAAGGAATCCCAATTCTCCCGGGCATTGCCTGATCTGTGGGCAAAGGCAAATTCGGGCGTGAAACCATTGTGCACGGCGAAGGCGAAATAATCCTCAATATCAGCAAGGTTGCGTCCTGAAAGGACGGCTTTCAACCGTAAGCGGTTGGAGGCGATTCCGGCGGAGTGAAGCGCCTTTATCAGGGTCAGGGATTTTACAAAATTTCCGGTTCCCCGGGTCAGGACGTTGATTTCTTCCTGTGAACCATCCAGGCTGATTTGCAGATCGGTATTGTCGAAATTGGTTAAAAAACGCAGGAGCGCCCCGTGGTTGGCGGTGCCATTGCTGGTCATGCCGAAGGAAAGGCCGGGGTATTCGCCGCAAAGTGCCAATACCTCCTCAAAACGGCTATGTAGGGTGGGTTCCCCGCCGGATAAGAGTACCCTGGAGAGCCCCATGGGCAGAAAAAACTGGATGATGCGGCGCAGGTCATCGGGACTCAACTCTACCCGACTCTGGTTCAAACCGGACCGGTTGTAGCAGGTCGCGCAGTTGAGATTGCAGATGTTGGTGATCTCGATGTAAATGGAAGAGATCGTCATTTAGCAATCAGCACTCCCTTCTCAACCATATCCGCCAGGAATTCTGCCACGTCGGGGCGCATTTCCTCCTGGTCGGCGGTATACAATACGGCCAGTCGGTCCAAAATGGCATCCTCGGTGGTGACGGGATCAACGCAGCTCATAATGTCGGCTCCTACGTCCGAAAGGATGTAGGTGTTGCTCGATCCTGGATCAAATACCACCAAAGCGCCATCACCGGACGGGATGAAATCCATGTTGTTGTTTCGCGTGTACGTCATGTAGATGTTCCTCCTTAAATTGGTTGTAAGTTATTCATCTTTGCAAAATCGTTTTGACAAAGTCCAAATCGTGGAAAAGCAATTCGTCACAATCTACCCGTGCCAACCGCATGATGAAGGATAGGTAATCCCGATTCATGGGATAGGTCACCCGAGGTGCATGAAGCAGTTGCGCGATGCGGACGGGAGAGGATACCG
>JAKSOM010000227.1 GCA_024405585.1 Acidaminococcaceae bacterium
CCCCTTACTGGCTTGGTCCTTGGCGCCGGCCTTGGTCTGACGCTCTGCCGATTTCTGCTTTTGATAAATATCCCAACCGCCTTTGTAATCACGAAGTTTGCCCTCACCCATCTCCCAAATCCTATCGGCAATTTCCTGCACAAACACCCTGTCATGGGTCACCAAAAGCACCGTACCGTCAAAAGCGCAAAGGGCCGCCTCCACCGTCTCCCTGGCCAAAATATCCAAATGATTGGTGGGTTCATCCAGCACAAGGAAATTCGCCCCGTCCAACACCAGTTTCAAAAGCACCAGACGGGCCTTTTGCCCACCGGAGAGTTCACCAATCTTTTTGAAAACATCATCACCATGAAAAAGCATCCCCCCCAGCAAAGAACGGGTATGCTCAATGGTGAACCCGTACTCGTTCAAAAAATTATCCAAAAGTGTTTCCTCCGGATTCAACCTTTCATAACTCTGGGAAAAATAGCCAATCTGCACCCTGTTACCTATTTTCACATTGCCGAACAGGGGCTGCACCTCCCCCAACAAGGTCTTCAGCAGAGTAGATTTACCGCTGCCGTTGGCACCAATCAATGCCACCTTTTCCCCACGAAGTAATTCCAAATTAATATCAGTGCAAAGCACTTTTTCCCCGTAACCTATGGTCAGATGATCAAAAACGCCAACCCTGTTGGCACATTCAGTAGCCGAAGGCAGACGCAGAACGAACTCCTCCTGCTCCACCGGCGCATCCAACCGTTCCAACCGGTTCAACTGACTCTGCCGGCCCCGGGCCTGCTTGCTCTTGATGCCCGCCTTAAAACGGCGGATATAGGCCTCAGTCCTGGCGATATATTCCTGTTGGGCGTCATAGGCCGCCTGTTGGCTTTGCTGCTGCAACTCCTTCTGCTGCACATAGGCGCTGTAATTGCCCCGGAAACTCTGCACCACTCCCCGCTCCGCCTCCAGCACCCGACTTACCACATTGTCCAAAAAGGCCCTGTCGTGGCTCACCAAGAGCACAGCCCCCTTGAACTCCCTGAGATAACCCTCCAACCACTCCATCATAAGGATGTCCAAATGATTCGTGGGCTCGTCCAAAATCAAAAAATCCGGCTCCTGGGCCAGGGCGCAGGCCAAAAGCAAACGGGTTTTCTGCCCACCGCTCAAGGTGGCCGCATCCCGGTCCCACCACTCCTGGGTATAGCCCAAACCGATCAAAACTTTTTTTATTCTAACTTCATAGGTGTAGTCGTCCAAATCGTCCTTGTACTGCAAAACCTTAGGGGTGGCACCTGTAATATAC
>JAKSOM010000228.1 GCA_024405585.1 Acidaminococcaceae bacterium
AGATTATTGTCAATACTTCGAAGGATAAGGGTTGTGATTTGATTGTTATCGGCAGCCGTGGCCTGAGCGGTTTTGCAGAGTTCTTTTTGGGTTCCGTATCCAGCGAGGTTGCTCAACTCAGCACCGTGCCTGTTTTGATTGTTAAGTAATGGATTTGAAGGAATGTGGGTGAGGTTATGAGAAAAAAAGCTACGAGGAAAAGGGCTTTGAAGCCAAAAGTTATGAAGACCATGGACGGCAATACTGCCGCCGCCCATATCAGTTATGCGTTTACGGATGTGGCAGCCATTTATCCCATTACACCTTCCAGCCCCATGGCGGAAGTGGTGGATGAGTGGTCCGCCAATGGCAGGAAGAATCTTTTCGGGCAGACCGTAAAGGTTGTGGAGATGCAGTCCGAGGCGGGGGCCAGCGGTGCGGTGCACGGTTCTTTGCAGAGCGGTGCTCTGACAACCACTTACACCGCTTCCCAGGGTTTGCTGCTTATGATTCCTAATATGTATAAAATGGCGGGTGAATTGCTTCCCGCAGTGTTCCATGTTTCCGCCAGGGCCTTGGCCACTTCCTCTTTGAGCATTTTCGGTGATCATCAGGATGTTATGGCCGCACGTCAGACCGGCTTTGCCATGTTGGCTGAGGGCAGTGTTCAGGAAGTTATGGATTTGGCCGCTGTTGCTCATCTTTCCGCCATTAAGGGCCGGGTTCCTTTTGTGAATTTCTTTGACGGGTTCCGCACCAGTCACGAGATTCAGAAGGTGGAAGTGATGGATTATGCCCATTTGGGCAGGATGTTGGACAAGAAGGCGGTGGATGCCTTCCGCAAGCGGGGCCTGAATCCCGATAACCCCGTGATTCGTGGCACCGCTCAAAATCCTGACATTTATTTCCAGACCCGTGAAGCGGTGAACGAGTATTATGACGCTTTGCCCAAGGTGGTGGAGGGTTATATGGCCAGAATCAGCAGGATTACCGGCCGTGAATATAAACTTTTCAATTATTATGGCGACCCCAAGGCCACGGATGTGGTTGTGGCTATGGGTTCCTGCACGGAGACCCTCCGCACTGTGGCGGAACGCCTGATTAAGGAGAGGAAGAAAGTGGGCGTGGTGGCTGTGCATCTCTATCGTCCCTTTGTGGGCGAAAAACTTTTGGCGGCCATTCCTGAAACCGTCAAACGCATTGCGGTTCTGGACAGGACCAAGGAGCCGGGGGCATTGGGCGAACCTTTGTATTTGGATGTTTGCAGCGCCTTCTACGGCAGCAACCGCA
>JAKSOM010000229.1 GCA_024405585.1 Acidaminococcaceae bacterium
GGACGCGGGACATGAACGGCTTTTTTCCGAACTCCTGGCAGTTGTATCAGGCCAGGCGAAGCCTTTGCTTACACTTGACGAGCTGAAAAACAGCAATTGATAAAATGGTTTTGTGAAAGGGACGAGGAAAGGCGGTGAATGTGGCTGCCCCAATGTCAAATTCCAAACCATCAGGGTGGTTTCTTGTTGTCCTAACCCTGCTTTTGGTCTTGCCCCTGTGTCAGGCACGACCGGCCCTTGCCATTGAGGTAGTGCCACAGACGGCGGCCTTCTATGTCAATGACGCAGCGGGGCTGCTAAGCCCTGAAACCGAACAGTACATCATTGACATAAACAAAAAATTGAAAGCGGCCAGCGGGGCGCAGGTGGTGGTTGTCACCGTGCCGGACATGGGCGGTGCGGCGCTTGAAGATTACGCCACCACACTGCTCAGGCAATACGGCATCGGTGACAAACAGAAAAACAATGGTCTTTTGCTCTTGCTGGCCCTCAAGGAGCGCAAGTTCCGCATAGAGGTGGGTTATGGTCTGGAAGGCGTGCTCAACGACGCCAAGACAGGCCGCATACAGGATGAGCACATGATTCCCCACTTCAAAAAAGGGGAGTGGGATGCGGGCATGGTGAACGGCTTCAACGCCGTTATCGCGGAACTCAAAAAGGAATACAAGCTTGATTTTGAAAGTAGAACCCCAGTGGCAAGGGAAAACAAACGTGTCCCTGACAGCAACGCCCCGGGAGAAGATGACTTTCCATGGTCGGACTTGCTGTTGCCTGGAATCTTCATTCTGCTTTCCGCCGCCATTGGGGCACTGATTGGCAGAAAAATAAATGACGACAACATGCAGAGGGTATGGATCGGGCCTATTGTCATTTTTGTTGCATTTACTGTCATTTTTTCATTTTTTTGTGACATGTATGATGCGTCAGGCACCGCGTTTGCATGCGCTCTTTTCATGTTCATAGGCACGATAGCCACTTCCAAAATAACGACAAGCGGGCATTCCGGCTCCGCTTACAGCAGGGACGACAGCAGTTACAGCAGTTACGACAGTGGCAGCAGTTACAGCAGCCGTTACGATAGTGACTACGGTGGCGGCGGCAGTTCCGGTGGTGGTGGCAGTTCAAGAGACTTTTAGCCGGAACGGTTAGCGAATAAAGGAGGAAACCATGCGCAAACTGACATCATGTATTATGGCGGGCCTGCTGACCCTGTGTATTGCCCTTCCTGCGGTGGCCCAGGAATACAGGGCCACATACCAGGG
>JAKSOM010000023.1 GCA_024405585.1 Acidaminococcaceae bacterium
TCATCTTCAATATTTGTTACCACCGCAATCTTAGGCTTGAACTTCAGAAAAGAACCGTCACTCTCATCCGCCTCTGCAACTACATAACTTCCATCACCCGTAATCGCATTTCCCCCTAGTTGGGCCACATCCCCGCCTATAATGGCAGTCGCACCAATCCCTGATTTACTAGCAATAAATGCCAGCATAGATGTAGTAGTAGTTTTCCCATGCGCTCCGGCCACAGTTACACCATCTTTCGCATTCACCATCCAACTCAAAATATTGCTACGATGAAAAATGGGTATACCTTTTTCCTTTGCCGCCACTACCTCGGGATTATCGGCATGAATGGCAGTACTCAAAACCAGACAATCCGCCCCTTCAATATTCTCAGCGGCATGCCCAATCTTTACTTGCGCCCCCTGCCCGATCAGGCGGGAAACAACCTCACCGGAATTCAGGTCACTGCCTTGAACCTTGTAGCCACGCTTCAACAGGACGCTGGCAATGGCACTCATCCCAGCTCCTCCTATACCTACGAAATGGAAATTTTTATATCCTTCAAACAGGCAGGCCATTACCCTATCTGCAATATCCCGTCCAGCCCTGGGTTTCGCTTCCCTCAAAGCGGCCACATGCATATCCTGCAATACATCCGGACTATCCAACAATTCCTTAATTTGTTCAAACAAAATTCCCCCGTTCAAATCTTTATCCAGGATAACCTTAGCAGCCCCCTTATTTTCCAATGCTCTGGCATTGAATTCCTGATGATTGCCGGTTGCAAAAGGAAAAGGAATCAAAATTGCCGGCAAGCCCTTGGCCATAATTTCCGCCAAACCAATGGCTCCGGCACGACAGACCACAAAATCAGCTACTGCCAAAGCAGAAGGCATATTATGCAGATAGGGAACAACATGAATATTTCCATTGACTCCCCCCTTACCGCCTAATGCCTTAATATGATCCGTATAATTAGCCTCCCCAGTTGCATGCAAAACCTGAACATCGTTACGTTTACTCAACTGCAACTCCACGTCAACCATAGCACTATTGATACTCTTGGCACCACGGCTGCCACCGAAAACCAGAACGGTCTTCAGTCGAGGATCTAAGCGCAATTCCTGATAACTGCATTCCCTGTCTTGCAACAAAATTTCGCTTCGAATAGGATTACCGGTATACACCACCTCACCCTTGGCTTTGAAATACTTTGCCGCTTCTTCATAACCCAACAGAACTTTCTTCACCATCCTGGCCAAAATTCTGTTAGTCACACCGGGCAAAGCATTTTGTTCCTGGATGCAGGTGGAGATTCCCGCCTTAGCCGCCTGATAAACAACAGGACCACAAACATAACCTCCAGTACCAATCACCAAATCGGGTTTTTCAGTCGCAATAAGTTCCTTCGCCTGCTTCAATCCTTTGTGCAATAAATAAATGCTTCTGAGCGTATCAAAACTCAAACTTCTGCGAAAGCCCGCCACCTCAATATAGCGCATGTCATAACCGTAACGCGGCACAATATCCCGTTCCAATCCCGCTGCCGTTCCCACATAGATAATCTCAACATCAGGAACTATTTTCTTGATTTCATCTGCAATTGAAAGGGCCGGATAAATATGCCCTCCCGTACCGCCGCCACTAATCAAAATCTTCATAATGCTTGTACCAATTCCTTAAACTTTTTCCCCCGTTCTTCAAAACAACTGAACATGTCATAACTGCTACAGGCAGGACTCAACAGAACAACTTGGGGCTTCTTGGCAACTTTTCTGGCCAACGCCACCGCCTCATCATAGGAATCCACCAAATAGATATTTTTAACACCTTCCGCTTTAGCTGCGGCTAAAAACCTTGACTTGGCTTCCCCCAGCAAAATCAAAACATCAACAAATTTTTTCGTTGTTCCCATAAAGTCACGCAAATCTGTTAATTTGTCATGTCCTCCCGCAATAAGTATCACATGCCCATCAGGAAATGCTTCCAACGCTTTCACCGCACTGTCCGTATTGGTGGCCTTGGAATCATTATAATACCTGACACCGTCCAAAGTGCGAACATATTCCAAGCGATGTTCCACCGGCTGAAAATTTTTGATTACCTTGGCCAAATCCGTTACCCTGCAGCCTGCCAGATAGGCAACAGCGATGGCCGCCAAAACATTTTCCTCGTTGTGGGGCCCAAAAATCTTCATATCTTTCACTGAACATACTATCTCTTCCTTGCCGTCCCACGCCACAACAAAACTGCCGTCCCGGATAAATACACCTTCAGGCAATTCCATACGCCGACTAAAATAACACACCCTGCACCGCAAATCATAAGCCCAACTGCGAATATTGGCATCGTCGTAATTCAGTACGGCAAACTGGTTTTCCCTTTGCTGCAAACAAATGTTTCTCTTGGCCCGATAATAATTCTCCAACGTGTGATGCCGCTCCAAATGGTCCGGGGTTAAATTCAAAACACAACTGATGGCGGGGGCAAAGTTTTGTACCGTTTCCAATTGGAAACTGCTCAATTCCGCCGCCACCCAGGCATCGGCGGATAATTCCTCTGTTTCCTTACTCAAACTCAGCCCGATATTGCCGGCCACTTTCACAGGCACACCCAAGGTCTTCAGCATCTCCCCCACCAAAGTTGTGGTGGTGGTTTTTCCGTTCGTACCGGTTATAGCTGCCATCCTGCCGGAACACCGTGCAAAAGCCACTTCAATTTCCGGCACAACCTTAATTCCCCTACTTAAGGCCAACCGTACTTCCTCTTTTTCCGGCGAAACACCGGGAGAAAGCACAAGCAAATCAACCCCTTCAACACTTGTTGCAAAAGAGTTCATTGCATCCGTATAGACCAGCACATCATTCCCTGCTTTTTGCAGGACCTCAGCCACTCCCTTACCGCTGACACCTGCGCCATAAACCAATACCTTCATATCACCACGCCTCAAATCACAAATTTCAGTACCCACAAGCCAAAACTTACGGCTGCCAGCAGGCAACTTACCAGGGAGAACACCTTCACAGTCAGCACCTCTCCCCAACCGCCCAACTCAAAATGATGATGGATGGGAGCCATACGAAAGATTCTTTTGCCATGCCGCAACTTGAAAGACCCCACCTGCAAGATAACGCTCAATGCTTCCGCAACATATATTCCGCCCAAAACAATCAGCAACAACTCGCATTTCAAGAGCAGGGCCAAAGCCGCCACCGCACCGCCCAGAGCCAAAGAACCGGTATCACCCATAAATACCTTGGCAGGATGCCGGTTATAAATCAAAAATCCCAACAAACTGCCAAACAGGGCAGCACTAAACCCCATAAGGTCCGTCTTTCCGAGGGTATAGGCAAAAAAGCCGAACGTCAAAAACACAGGCAAGGACACCAAAGATACCAACCCATCCAAACCGTCCGTAAAATTCACCGCATTGGTCGTCCCCAAGAGCAAAGCGAGAACTATCAAGTAATAACCCCACCCCAGATCAAAGTAGATATTAAATCCGGGAACCCACAATTCAGTCGGGAAATTGGTCATAACCCCATACCAAATAAACCCCGCCGCCACCAATATCTGCAAGGCAAATTTCTGCTTCACATTCAAACCGAGATTACGTTTTTTAACAATCTTAATCCCATCATCCAAAGCCCCTATCACACCATGGGACAAAGTCAGAAAAAGCGCCACCTTGAGGGCCGACGTAAATTCGCCAAAAATTGCCACCGCCACCATAAGCCCCATCAAAATCATTACCCCGCCCATAGTTGGGGTTCCGGATTTCTGTTTATGACTTTCAGGACCGCACCCCCGCACGCTTTGACCAAATCTTAACTTATGCAACAAAGGAATAACGACAGGTCCCAATGCTCCGCAAACTGCGAAGGCAACCGCCCCCGTCCACATAACATTATTCATCAAAATAACCCAAGACTTTATTCACTTCCATAGAATGACTACCCTTCAGAAGAACCACATCCCCTGAACGTACCACATGCATCAGACACTCATAAGCCTGTTTGACATTATCACAAAACTGAGCTTTTACCCCTGCTTTCTTTGCTGCCCACTAAATATTCCTCGCATTTTCTCCATAAGTGATAAGGTAATCCACACCTATATCTTTACACATCAAGCCGATTTCTTCATGGGCCTTTTGGGCAAGATCTCCCAATTCCAGCATATCCGCCAAAATAGCAATACTGCGACAGCGATATTTCTTTTCCGAGCCATCCTTCACCATTTTCAAGGTCTCCAAAGCCGCCATCATGCTATGGGGATTAGCATTGTAACTGTCATCAATAAAAGTCACATCACCCCGCTTGACAATTTGCAACCTCCGTTCCGACAACTGTACACTGCCAAGTACATTGGCACTTGCTGCCATATCCACCCCGTAACATACCGCCATAGCAATTGCCGCCAAAACATTATACACGTTATGTATTCCTAAAAGTGGCATATGCACGCTAACCTTATGCCCGCTGATTCTCTCATGGCAAACAAAATCCGTGCCCTCAGAATGCATTACCAAATCCGTCGCATAGTAATCGTTACTGTCCTGCATACCAAAGTAAATCGGTTGGGCCAGACACTCCTCCCCCATCTTCCTTGTGTATACATTATCACCGTTCAGCACCGCATAACCGTCACTATTCAAACCTTCCAGAATTTCCCTCTTGGCATTAGCTATATTTTCACGGGACCCCAATATTTCTATGTGACTAACCCCCACATTGGTAATCAAAGCACTTTCAGGACGGGCAATATAACACAATTCCCGAATTTGATTCAATCCCCGCATACCCATTTCAACCACAGCGATTTCCGTATCATCCCGAATTTCCAAAATAGTTTTTGACAAACCAATTTCATTATTAAAATTGGCCTGTGTCTTAACCACCCTGTACTTTGCTCCCAAACAATGGGCCAGAATATCCTTAGTGGAAGTTTTGCCGTTAGAACCGGTAATGCCAATAACTTTCAGCTTTTTCTTACTCTTACGGTAAGCGGCTGCCAATGCCTGATAGGCCTTAAGAGTATCCTCCACCAGTAATTTTGCCACACCGTTCGGTACATCCATATCCTTGGCAATAACCACACCCTTGGCTCCGGACGCGACGGCCTTACCCACAAAATCATGCCCGTCAAACTTTTCACCTGCCAAAGCAACAAACAAATCTCCAGGTTGGACATCCCTGGAATCAGTTGTTACCCGTCCGAAAAACACCTCTTCCTCCTGGTATCCCAAATCCAATTGATAATCCAGATAAAGATACCGTTTTACTTCATCAAGTGCTAACATTTTTTCAAAAACTCCTCTGCAACTTTCTTGTCATCAAAATGAATTGTTCCCGTCTTCAAAATCTGATAATTCTCATGTCCCTTGCCCGCAATCAGCACCACGTCACCTTTTACAGCATTTTGCAGAGCATAGCCAATTGCCTCCCTGCGGTCGGCAATACGCACATATTCCTTCCTGTCATCATCCAACGCCCCACAAATCTGATCCAAAATCTTTTCCGGATCCTCGGTTCTGGGATTATCGCTGGTCACCACCACATTATCCGCCAAAACACCCGCTATATGCCCCATGATGGGCCGCTTGGTATTATCCCTATCACCGCCGCATCCGAATACCGCCCATAATTTGTTCTCCGTAATCTTCCGTGCCGTATTCAAAACATTTTCCAATCCGTCCGGAGTATGTGCATAATCCACAACAACAGTAAAATCCTGGCCGCAATCCACCAATTGAAATCTGCCAGCAACCCCGACAAAAGCACATATTTCCCTCTCAATAATCTTAATGTCTATCCCCTCTGCCAACAAAGCCCCAACCGCACTCATTATGTTGTACACATTGAATGCACCGGTGATTTTGGTGTGCAGTTGCATAATTCCCTGGGGAGTCACCAATTGCACATCCATCCCCCTGGCAAAAATTTTAACTTCTTTCGGATAAATGTCATTGGTGTCCTGCATACCATAGATCAGAACAGGTGTTCCGGTCCTGGCCTTGATAACGGGGGAAGAAGCATCATCCATATTAAACACCGCAGTTTTATCAGTTTTTACGCCCTCACTCAAACCCTCAAACAAAATGCTTTTGGCGTCCCGATAATTATCCATAGTCTTATGAAAGTCCAAATGATCCTGAGTAATGTTTGTCAGCACTGCACAATCGAACTCCACACCCGCCACCCGTTTCAAAGCCAAAGCATGACTGGAAACTTCCATCACACAATAGTCACAACCCTTCTCCACCATGGCAGCCAGAACCCTCTGCAAATCAATTACATCCGGAGTCGTATTATGGCTCACAATTACTTCGTCTCCCACCACCATATTTATGGTACCGACCAACCCGGCCTTGTGCCCTGCAACATTCAAAATCTTTTGTATGATATTGGTGGTTGTAGTTTTACCATTGGTTCCCGTCACACCTATCATCCGCAATTTTCGCCCCGGATAGTCAAAAAAATACGGAGCTATCACTTCCATGGCCTCCCTTGTGTCGGGAACTAAAACCACAGCCACTCCCTCCGGCAATTTCTTCGGCAAAGTATCCACTACAAGGGCCTTGGCCCCCTTCTTCACCGCCTGCTCCAAAAAAGAATGACCGTCAACTGTGGCTCCCCTTAATGCAACAAAAAGTCCACCCGGTTGAACGGTCCTACTGTCAGCGGTTATGTCCGTGATACGCTGATTTATGTCGCCATACAGTTCAAATTCCGATAAAGTCGACGTAATCTCCACAAGATGCTTTAACATATCTTCCCCTTTTTATCATTTTCCCAACACCCAAAATGTATCATTCATTGATTTGGCGTGATACCGCTCAGCAATCGTCTTTGATTTGGAGGCATTCACATAAACATTATCCCTCGCTACAACCATACCTAATTTTGATGAGGCAATTTCCCTGATTCTTTCAGGTCCCTTCAACTGTTCCACCGCTATCTGCATTTCACTAATTTCCCTTATCAGACGGGCTTCCTCATGCTGCATGGCAACCAGTTGCGTCTGTACCGCAACAGTCAAATTACCAACCACAACACAGGCAAAATAAGTGAGGGCAACAATCCCGAAACACATTGCAGAGGCCACCTTGAACAACTTCGCCCTATAATTCTGTCCGCCCCTGGGATAAACTTTTTTCTCCTCCCTGACTAAGGGTTTCTTAGCCCGTTTGAAGAAAGTCCACTTAAATTTCTTCTTTTTTACTACTTTTTGGGGGACAGAAACAACCTCGGTCTCCCGCTCTGCAACAGACCAGATATCTTCTGCCAAATTACCGTAACTGTAATTGGTGTCAAGATTTTCATATTCAATTCTCCTGAACTGTCTCATCGGATACTACCTCTCAAACTTTGATGCCAAACCTGAATCTGGCACTTCTGGCTCTTGAATTAACCGTAATTTCCTCACTACTGGGAGTCATATTCCCCACATCCCTGAGAGATGGCTTTCGGCCACATACACAAGGCAGCCGAGGCGGGCAAATGCAACCCTTTTGCAATTCCTGAAAAACTTTTTTCACTATTCTGTCTTCCAGGGAGTGAAAAGTAATGACACCGATACGTCCGCCCGGTTTCAACCTTGCCACTGCGGTCCGCATGGTGTTATCCAAAATCTTCAACTCGTTATTGACCTCAATCCTAATGGCTTGAAAAGTCCGTTTTCCCGGATGCGGCCCCTCTTTTCTTGCCCCCTTTGGAATTGCTTTTTTGATAATCTCTACTAACTCAAAAGTAGTGGTAATAGGCCTTTCTTTCCGTTCCCTGACGATAAACTGGGCAATGCGTCTGGCCCAACGTTCTTCCCCGTAATTCCAAATAATCTCTGCCAAATCATCTTCGCTGTAACTGTTAACCACCTGATAAGCGGAAAATTCTCCGTTTCTGTCCATCCGCATATCAAGAGGACCGTCCTGCTTGTAACTAAACCCCCGTTCCGCATTATCAAGCTGATAACTGGAAACACCCAAATCAAAGAAAATGCCGTCAACCTGAACAATATTCAAACCGTCCAAAACCCCGTCAAGATTTTTGAAATTATCACGGATAACCTCTATCCTGCAAGGGAACTGTCCTACCAACCGCTCTTCTGCAGTCCGAACTGCGTCACCATCCCGGTCCATACCCACCAAAGTGCCCTGAGCATTCAATTTATCTGCAATGGCCTGACTGTGACCGGCCCCGCCTAAAGTGCAATCTACATATGTCCCCTCAGGATTCACAACCAGAAAATCCGCACATTCCTGTCTAAGAATGCTCACATGCCGAAATTCCATCGTCAAATCCCAAAATCCTTCATCTGTTCTGCCAGATCCTCGATATTTTCAATCAAATTCTCCTGCTTGTTCTTCCAAACCTCTGCATTCCAAATCTCGGCGTGAGTTCCTGCCCCGGCAATAACTATATCTTTATCCAGTTTCGCATAATCTCGCAAATTTTGCGGCAAAAGCACGCGGCCCTGCTTGTCGTAATCACTGTCCGTCGCTCCACTTACAAAGAAACGGACAAAATCACGGGCATTCCTGTTGCTCAAAGGCAGAGCTGCGAGCTTTGCATCAAGGATCTTCCACTGCTCCGTACTATACATGTACAAACAGCCGTCCAACCCCTTGGTGATAACAAAACCGTCGTGCAAGGCATCACGAAGTTTCATGGGCATAATGAAACGACCCTTGTCATCTACCGTATGTGCATATTCACCCAACAACATAGAATCGCCTCCATTTCACTCCACTTATCACCACTTTGCTACATTATAAAACCACTATTTCCCCTTGTCAAGCAAATTTTAACTTTTTCCCCACGATTAGCAAAACATTACAAACATTACACTTTTCAAGCAAAAACCCCGACTTTCATTTGAAAATCGGGGTTTCCCATCCTTTTTATGCCATGTTCTGTATCCTTCATTCTTCATTCCTCATCCTTCATAACGATGAAAAAATTCAAACAAATTTTCTGCCGCCAACCGGTTCATACCCTCCAACCCGGCCAATTCATCGAAAGTAGCAGCATGCATCTCCTCCAATGTTTTGTACCGCTTCCACAAGGCCGCTCTCCGCTTAGGCCCGATACCCTCCACATGGTCCAAAACACTCACCATGTTCCGTTTGGAGCGCAACTGCCTGTGAAAAGTAATAGCAAAACGATGGGCTTCATTGCGAATCCGTTGAATAAGATGCAGGGCAGCACTCTCACGGGGCAAATAAATGCTCTCATTCTCACCTGGCTTGAAAATCTCTTCATTCCTCTCCGCCAGACCAACCACCGGCAAATCATCCAATCCCAAGCCTTTGAGCACTCTCAAGGCACTGGAAAGCTGACCCTTGCCTCCATCTATAACTACCAAATCGGGCAAATCCTCATAATCCTTGTAACGGCGGTACACCACCTCCTGCATGGACTTGAAATCATCCGGTTTTCCCTCCGCACTGCGAATCTTATATTTGCGATAATCTTTCTTGGAAGGTGTACCGTCACGAAAAACCACCATGCTGGCCACCGTCTCAGCCCCCTGAGTATGACTGATGTCAAAGCAATCCATCCGTCCCAACTTCTTCCCCACACCCAAAATCTGTTGTAATTCTGTCGCAGCCGTCACATCATCCTTCAACTGCAAATTCTCCAGCCGGGTACGCTCAAGCATCAATTTTTGTGCCCGTCCAACCACCGCCTTATGGCTTTCGTTCAAGCGGGTCAATGCATTCAACAAATCCCGATAGCTGGCCGCCTCCTCAAACCTTGTATCCTCCGCTGCAGCCAGCATTCTCTTGGTCAGTTGTTCCTCCAAATCCTTGGTCCGTCCTGCTAAAATCATCAGCACACATTCCACCCTCCGAACATACTCATCCTTGGAAATAAAGCCAGCACAGGGGCCTGGACACCTCTTGATATGGTAATTCAGGCAAGGCCTAGTCCCCATCTTCGCACAAGTACGTAAAGGAAACAACTTCTTGAGCAACCGCAACATCACCTGCATAGAACCTACGTCTGTATAGGGGCCGAAATACTTGGCCCCATCTCTCTGCTGACGCCGAGTTTGAAACACCCGAGGATACTCATCCTGCAAAGTAACCTTAATGCATGGATAGGACTTGTCATCCTTCAAGCTGATGTTATAACGAGGCCGGAACTTCTTAATCAGGTTGCATTCCAACACCAGTGCCTCCGCCTCGCTCTGGCAAAGGATAAATTCCAAATCCTCAATCCTCTCCACCATGGAACGCACCTTCACACTATGAGTACTGAGATTACGAAAATAACTCCGTACCCGATTTTTCAAATTCACTGCCTTACCCACATAAATAACCTTGCCCTCACCGTCCCGCATTAGATAAACCCCGGGCTGCTCCGGCAAAACAGCGATATTCTGTTGCAGTTTTTCACCAAGTTCCATCATACTCATAATTTTACCACAAAAAAACATTAACGTAAAATAAAATTGAACCTCGTTGCCAACACAACGGGGTTCAATTCTTACTATCCCATACTTGCAGAAGAACAATTTTAACCTATTACAAACTTGCCCCCAATTTTTTAGCCTCAGCACAGGCCTCCTGCAAATTGTTTTTCTCCATACTGGTTTTGATTATACCCACAATTTCCCCGCCGCAATAGGGCAGGCAGGCCTTCATCTGGGCTTCAATGCCCTCATACACCCCTTCACTGCCGCTGGCCAACAATACCGCATACTTGGTGGCCTTGGCTGGTTTATGCGGGGCATACCAACGGGTAAGGCAGCTTTGCAACTGGCCGCTCAATCCCCAATAATCTACCGGACTGGCCAAAACAACCATCTCCGCTTCCGCCAACAGGGGATGAATCTGCTGCATATCGTCATCTTGAATGCACTTACCTTTTCCTTGGGTATGACAGTATTCGCAGGCCAGACAACCGTTGATTTTCATATTTCCAACCGGCACAACTGTAATGTCATGTTTAGCGGCACCCTCCTTGAACGCTTCAATCAACTTATAGCTGTTGCCATTTTTCCTGGGGGAACCGGCCAAAATCAAAATCTTCATAATCCTTCTTCCTTCTTACCAAATAACCCTTCAAGCATCAAGGCCAACGCCCCATCACCGGTAACATTGCAGGCCGTACCAAAACTGTCCTGCAAAGCGAAGACGGTGAGCATAAGCGCCACACCCGTATCATTGAACCCCAAAACAGAAATAATGATGCCCAGAGACGCCATTACCGTT
>JAKSOM010000230.1 GCA_024405585.1 Acidaminococcaceae bacterium
ATTTGATACCCTTGGTGTTGCCGGTGGTGAGGCAGGTCTTGGCATCCTCGATCCGTTTTGACCCTCTTATCACCTCTATTATAAGATCGATAACATCAACAGCCTTTATAAGACCCTCTCGTATCTCCTTATCCGCCAGAGCCTTTTTAAGGAGATATCTGTATTTTCTGTTTGCTATCTCAAACTGGAAATTGCAATGATGCCTTATTATGGGAACCAGTCCCAGGGTCTGGGGCCGTCCGTCCACCACTGCCAGCATATTGACCCCCATGGTGTCGCTTAATCTGGTTTTTTTGTATAGTAGATTGATAAAAATCTCGGTATACGCTCCCTTTTTTAGTTCGATAACGATCCTTATGCCTTCCTTGGAGCTTTGATTTGATATATCCACTATATCTGTGGTGAGGCGGTTTTCGCTAAGGAGGGCAACGTCTGCCAGAAACTTCCCGATATTGGCCCCCACCATGGTGGCGGGAATCTCGGTGACCACAACGGCCTCCTTTCCCCCCTTTAGTTTTTCGACCTTGACTGTACCGCGAAGCCGCAGTTTACCCACACCGGTGGAATATATTTCCAAAAGGTCGTCCTTATTGGCAACCACTCCGCCGGTGGGAAAATCCGGCCCCTTTATGTATTCCATCATCTGTACGGTATTTATATCCGGATCCTTTAGATAAGCAATGCATCCATCCACCACTTCCGTTAGGTTGTGGGAGGGAATCCCCGTTGCCATACCAACGGCGATACCTTCGGCTCCGTTTATCAAAATATTGGGGACCCTTACAGGGAGCACCAAAGGCTCCTTTTCCGTCTCATCAAAATTCGGTCCGAAATCCACTATGTCCTTATCAAGATCCGAAAGGAACACATCCTCCGTAACCTTCATAAGACGGGCCTCGGTATAACGCATGGCGGCCTGGGGGTCTCCCTCTATGGAACCGAAATTACCGTGGCCGTCCACCAGGGGCAGACGACGCTTAAAATCCTGGGCCATTACCACCATGGCCTCGTAGATGGAGCTGTCACCGTGGGGGTGGTATTTACCCATGGTATCTCCCACTATACGGGCACTCTTCCTGTAATTGGAATTGTGGTGGATTTTCAGTTCGTACATATCATAAAGGATACGTCTTTGAACCGGCTTGAGACCGTCCCTGACATCCGGCAGGGCCCTGGCCACAATTACGCTCATGGCATAGTCGATATATGATTTTTGCATAATCTCGGAATATTCCGAGGGAATGATTTTTCCTTGTGCCATT
>JAKSOM010000231.1 GCA_024405585.1 Acidaminococcaceae bacterium
TATATTACTGCGGAACTGGAGGACAAGGAACGTTATCAGACTGTGTACAACAGGGAGCGTGGCAGTGCGGCAGCGCCAACGGCGGGGCTGCATTTCACTAAGGAATTGTTGGCCAAGATAAAAGCCATGGGTTGTGAGGAGGTTTTTGTAACCCTGCATGTGGGGTTGGGGACTTTTAGGCCCGTGAGTGTGGAGAATATTGAGGACCACAATATGCACCGGGAGTTTTACACCGTGTCCCAGGAGGCGGCTGCCGCCGTCAACAGGGCCAAGGCGGAGGGCAGACGGATTGTTGCGGTGGGAACTACGGCGGTGCGGACCTTGGAGAGCGCCTGGCAGGAGGGAAGGTTGCGGGCCGGGGGCGCATGGACTCAGATTTTCATTTATCCCGGGTATGAATATAAGGTAGTGGATGCTTTGGTGACGAATTTCCATTTGCCCCAGAGTACCCTGATGATGCTGGTGAGTGCCCTGAGCAGCAGGGATATCATTTTGCGGGCCTATGGTGAAGCAGTGAGGGAAAGGTACAGGTTTTTCAGTTTTGGAGATGCCATGTTTATTCACTGAAGCCCACCGTTATGCGGTGGCCTTCAGCGGCGGTCTGGATTCCACTGTTTTGCTCTACCTTGGTCATGAAACCCTTGGGGATGATGTGGTGGCCTTGTTGGGTGTGGGCCCCAATTTCCCCAGGAGTGAACAGCTAGAGGCGGAGGAGTTTTGCCGCAATAATCACATATCTTTGATAAAGATACCCTTTGATTGTACCGCTGTGCCGGAGTTTGTCAGGAATACGGGGGAGCGGTGTTACTATTGCAAAAGGGCTCTTTTTACATTGTTCAAAGCTGTGGCGGAACAACTTGGTGCGCAGCTGGTGGACGGTACCAATTTGACTGATAATGACGATTATCGGCCCGGCAGGAGGGCGGCGGAGGAATTGGGGGTTGAGAGTCCCTTTCTCAAGGCAAGGATGGGAAAGAAAGAAATTCGTGACTTGGCAAGGCAGTTGGGGCTGGCGGTGTGGCAGAAGCCCAGCATGGCCTGCTTGGCATCCCGTATTCCCTATGGCAGTGAGATTACAGCATCTTTATTGAAAAAAATTGATGGTGCGGAAACTGAGATACGGAGATTGGGTTATGTTCAGGTCCGGATCAGGGTTTTATCAGATACGGAACTTAGGGTGGAGTTGGAACCGTTTGAGGAGAAAGATGGAGATAAGATTACAGATATTGTGATGGAATATTTTTCAACTGTAAAAAAT
>JAKSOM010000232.1 GCA_024405585.1 Acidaminococcaceae bacterium
CACCGGACACTTGCTCAGGCTAGCAAAGGTCAAGGGCGCCACAAACTGGGCTGCTGCATCCGTCATGCAGACACGGACCTCGGCCCCTTTCTTCTGCAAGAGACGAAGAAGTTCACAGGACTTGTAGGCGGCAATACCGCCCGAAACGCCAAGAAGAATATGTTTTCCCGCTAAATTCATCAGAACTCAAGATAGAAATTTGCGGTCCACAAATTTCACGGCCCTGTCGGAAACAAACTTCAATCCGTAGGCAGCCATCTATGTTATAGCTAAAGTCACCGCCATAATCCCCAGGCAATGCCAGGGGTCAAACGTTTCCACCGGGCGACCCAGCACCTTTACAAAAGCCATCTGGAGCCACACGATGGCAATATGCTGGATCAAGAAAACGCAATAAGTCACGGGAGCAAGTTTCTGTACGGACCTCCACACCAGAGAGGTTTCCTGAATCCGATTTCCAAAATTCAGCACAAGCAGGAATACAGATATTCCCGCCACCGTTCCCAGCAGGTCATTCTTGCAGAGACCAGGCAAAGGAACATCCGCCAGACACAAGACCAGAAATACCAATAAGGAGGACCAGCATACCGCACCGCGGCGAAGCTTGGGCAAAAGATCCATCAGCAAAAAACCGAGGGTAAACTTCAAGACCAATGTTGCGGGGAACGCACTAATTTCCCAACTCCAGCTATTGGGCCACACAAATTGCAAGATGTAGCCAAGCCCAAGAACAATCAATAAGGCGAATCGACATTTTCTATACATCCAAGTCAACAGCGGGAACAAAAGATACAGCAACAAGATGGCACCAACAAACCACTCGCCGCAGAAATAATAGGAGTCAAATCCAAACAACTGAAAGTATCCATCGAAACCGACCACAGTCAAAAGCAGTTTCAAAGGATTTCCTGCAAAAAACAAGTTTCCTTCCGACATCCAATGGCGTAGCATAGACACCAGAATGTACAAGTTCAAGATCCAGAAAGGAGGATAAATAGTCTTGAACCGTTTTACATAAAAAGCACCTAAATTTTCAATGGGAGCCTTACCATAACGGCCATAAAGCAGCGCTCCCGAAAGTACCAGGAACATGGTCACCGCCACATTTCCAAAATCAAAGTTGGGCGTAACACAAAAGAAATTCATGATGGGAGCATACGGCCCCACTGCATACTCACACCCGAAATGGTACGTCACCACCCCAAACCTGGCAAGCACACGCACCACATCAAACCCCCCCCTTCGCTTTCCC
>JAKSOM010000233.1 GCA_024405585.1 Acidaminococcaceae bacterium
ACAGGCGGGAGTGATTTTTATTATTGCAGGAATTTTGCTTGCGGCGCTGCAGATTGGGATCTTGGCGGCGATTGCAGCGGGAAGATTGGGTTAGAAAGAATTGGAAACAGGAATTTGTGGGGAAAAACGGGCAGAGACGGAGGTGTTTTATGAGAGATTTTACGAGAATGGACAATTTGCTGAAGCGATTTGTGGAGGAGGGAACCAATCCCGGCTGTGCAGTTGCGGTAATGCAGGGGGATGAACTGATTTACCATGGAGAAGCGGGATATGCAAACAATATGGATAGATGGTCGGGCGATGGCCAAAGAAATTCAGGCCGATGTGGCCAAGCGTGTGCGTCGATTGACACGTGTTCCGAAATTGGTGGTCATTTGGGTGGGTAATAATCCGGCCAGTGCCGTTTATGTGGCCCATAAGCAAAAGGTTGCCACCGAAATTGGTATGCAATCCGAAGTTTTGCATTTGCCGGAGACGACTTCGTTGGATGAATTAAGAAATCAAATTGAACTTTTAAATCAAGATAGTAATGTGGATGGGATTTTGGTGCAACTGCCACTTCCTAAACATTTGGATTCGGATGTCGTTTTGGAAACCATTTCACCCGATAAGGACGTGGATGGTTTAACCAGTTTTAACTTGGGCCGTTTGATTTGTGGTCAGCCACAGTTGATGCCCTGTACCCCGATGGCGTGTATGCGCATGATTGAATCTGTGGAACCAGATTTGACCGGAAAGTTAGCTTTGGTGATCGGGCGATCCCGTTTGGTGGGAAAACCCCTATTTCAAATGTTATTGACCAAAAACTGTACGGTGATGCAGGCCCATACGAAAACCGAAAATTTGTCCGCCCTGAGTCGTCAAGCGGATCTCGTTGTGGTGGCGACGGGACCTGCTGGTCTAATTGGGGTGGATGATATAAAAATCGGGGCCATCGTGATTGATGTGGGTATTTCCAAGCAACCCGATGGAAGTATTAAAGGGGATGTCCGTTCCGATGAAATTGATGGGGTGGCCTATGCCGCAACCCCTGTTCCGGGTGGGGTGGGTCCTATGACGGTAGCCATGTTGATGGAAAATACGGTGAAAGCCGCCGAAATGCACCAAGGGATTTATTAGGCCTTATTTTTCTTTTTTCTAAGTCCGTTCCAATAATCAATACGCTTTTGGATTTCGCGTTCAAATCCCCGTTCGGCGGGGGTATAAAATGTTTTGTGTCCCAATTCGGGTGGAAAGTAT
>JAKSOM010000234.1 GCA_024405585.1 Acidaminococcaceae bacterium
ACCTGTGACCTGCTGATTACGAATCAGCTGCTCTACCGACTGAGCTACGTTAGCACGATAACTGAATTATGATAGCACAAGAGCAGGTTTAATGCAAGTGATTTATGATGAATTTGGGGTATTATTTTGGAATGTTTTTTGGTATAATAATCAAATAATATCGAAGGAGGATTGTTTCATGCAACATTATACTTATGCCTACGGTCGTAGGACTATGGATTTTGAATTGGACGAGAAGAAAGTTTTGAAGGAAATCCGGACCAAGGAGTTTCCTGTAGTTGAGGATGTCAGGGCCGCCGTGTTGGATGCAATCAACCATCCCATCGGCGGCAAGAGTTTGGCGGAGAGGGTTAAGCCGGGGGATACGGTGGCCTTCATTTGCAATGATCCCACCCGTGTTGCCAACAGTTTTGATTTTATGCCCGTGTTGGTGGATGAGTTGAACCGCTTGGGGGTCAAAGATGAGGATATGAAGATTGTGTTCGCCTTGGGCACCCATCGTCTGATGTCCCATGAGGGGATGGTGGAGAGTGTGGGCAAGGATGTGGCGGGCCGCCTGAAGATGGTGAATTCCGATGCCAAGAAGAAAGAAGATTTTGAGTTCCAGGGTACCACTTCCAGAGGTACTCCGGTGTGGATCAACAAGGAGATTTGCCATGTGGACCATGTAATCCTGACCGGTACCATTGTGCATCATTATTTCAGCGGTTACGGCGGCGGGCGTAAGGCGGTTATGCCCGGTTGCGCTCTTTGGGAGACGGTGCGGCACAATCATTCTTTTATGTTGGATCCCCGTTCCGGTCTTGGCAAGGCGGATGGGAATCCTGTTTATGACGACCAGATGGAGGCGGTGGCGCTTTTTGCTAAGGATAGGGATTTGTTCCTGTTCAATGCCATTTTGAATGCCAAGCATGAATTTTTGAAAATGTTTGCCGGGGATTATGTGGCGGCCCACAAGGAGGCCTGCAAGTTTGTGGACGAGGTTTACGGGGTGCCAATCGAGAAGGAAGCGGATGTGGTTATCGTTTCCTGCGGCGGTTATCCCAAGGACATCAATGTTTATCAGATGCAAAAGACCATGGACAATGCCCAGCTGGCGGTGAAGAAGGGTGGTGTGGTCATCCTTTTGGCGGAGTGCGAAGAGGGCAGCGGCAGTGCCATTTTGGAGGAGACCTTCAAGCGGTTGGGCAGTGCGGAGGCCATTGAGGCGGAGTTGAGGAAGAATTTTGAGATTG
>JAKSOM010000235.1 GCA_024405585.1 Acidaminococcaceae bacterium
GTGGGGCGTACCAATCAGCATTGTTATCCCGTGCTTGGCACCATTGCCGCCGGCCAGCCGATTTTGGCGGAGAGCAATATTGAGGGGTATGAGCAGTTCGATTTTGAGCCGTCCTTGGACAAGGAATATTATGTTTTGAATGTCAAGGGCGATTCCATGGCGCCATTTTATTTGAGCGGTGACAGGGTGCTGGTGGAGGCCGGAGGCTGCAGCGAACCCTTCAAGCGGAGGGTTTATGCGGTAAGGGTGGGCGAAGAGGCCACCATGAAGATGGTGCAGCGGCTCCCAACCGGGCTGATGCTGGTTGCCTATAACACCGAGGTGTTCCAACCCAGGTTTTACACAGCGGAGGAATGTGCGGAACTGCCGGTGGAAATTATCGGCACGCTGAAGGCCTTGTCAAGGGTGGTGGAAGACGGATGAGGATGAAACCCGTTCATTGTCCAAATTGCCGGCGGCGGCTGATTGATGTGGCCAAGGGCAGAAATTATGAGGTCAGGGATTTGGAAAATCCCAGGGTGGCGGAACCTGACAGGGAGTGGCGCTCCGACATAGAGGAGAAATGCCCCCAATGCCGACACCTGATAGGTATCAGGTACGTAAGAATGGAATAGTGAGTCTTCGGACTCATGTTGCTGGGCACCGAGTGATCCTGCGAGTATGACAGAGACAGACCGGGCGAGTAACTTCAATTTGAGGTTATTTCGTGCGGTCTTTTTGTTTTGCGCTTTCCAGTTCCCTGTGATCAGGGGGACTGTTGATATAGAGGGGGACTTCCGTTTGTTGACGGCGGCGGATCTCCACAAAATGAAAGTCAACAAGGTCGACTAAAAATTAAAAAAATGTCCGGACTTCGTTAAAAAGAAAGGAATGGCGAAGCGCTTTGCCACAGGATTTTATTGTGGCAAAATTCAATGAAAACGGGAATGAGTGGGAGTCCTTTGTTTGGAAACCCAGAAAACCCAGCTGTCTCGCAGCAGACGGCACAAGGGACTATGACAAGTTGAATGCCCTAATTGCGAAAGCGGTTAAGGAATGGGACCATGAAGCGTTGATGCTGGTGTTTGAGCAATATTCCGGGACATGGCAATCAATGTGTTCGCAATCGGAAGAGATTATGTATCGGCTCTGTATGGATTTTGAGGATATGCAGCAGGAAGCGTTTTGCAGTTATCTGAAATCCATGAAGAACTTCGGCGACAGCAATCCGGAGAACTTCAAACAGTACTTT
>JAKSOM010000236.1 GCA_024405585.1 Acidaminococcaceae bacterium
ATTTGGGACATTTTCCCTTGTGGTATATTGGGACATTATCACTTGTGGCCCATAATTGTTTCCAAATATTAGATAATTCGGTTGACAACTGATATTCTTTATAGTAAGATATTTCGGCATGGGCTCAAGGGCCCATCTCCAACCGCACAGAGAGGTTCCTGAAAAACTCTATGGAGTTTACCGTATTTGGCGAGTACTGATGAAGGGAGGATAAACCATGTACGCAATTGTTAAGACCGGCGGCAAGCAATACCGTGTTGCTGAGGGTGACACTGTTCAAGTGGAGAAATTGGCAGCAGATGTTGGTGCTGAGGTGACTTTTGACCAAGTGCTTACCGTTGTTGACGGGGCTGATGTAAAAATCGGCAAACCCCTGGTGGCAGGCGCAAAGGTTACAGCCAAGGTTGTTGAGCAGGGCAAGGCGGCCAAGATTTTTGTTTTCAAATACAAGAACAAAGTCAATTACCGCAAACGCCAGGGCCATCGCCAACCTTTCACGGCTGTAGAGATTGTTAAGATTGAATTGTAATTCCATGGTAGTCGTCCAAGTCAGGTTTAACAGGGAAGGACTTATAACGGGATACAGAGTGAAAGGTCATGCAGGGCTGGCGGAAGCAGGCAAAGATGTGCTCTGTGCCGCTGTGAGCAGCATAACCCAGACACCCATCCTGGGCATGGAAGAACATCTGCAAAGACACCTCAAGGTTATTGTTGGGGAGGGCGTCTTGCAGGTACAGTTGGATAGGGCGGATGAAAAAACTCAACTTCTGCTTATGACCATGGTTTCGGCCATCAGGCAATTGGCAGGGGAATATCCGCAAAATGTTCGGTTCGAAGAACAGAGGTGAAAAAATGTTTAAGCTGATTTTACAACTTCATGCACATAAAAAAGGTACCGGCAGCAGCCACAACGGCCGTGATTCCAATGCGCAACGCTTGGGCACTAAGGCCTACGAGGGTGCTTTCGTTAAGGCCGGTTCCATTATTGTGCGTCAGCGTGGCACCAGGTTCCATCCTGGTTTCAATGTGGGGATGGGTCATGATTATACCATCTTTGCCACCTGTGACGGCCACGTAAGGTTTGAGCGGCTCGGCAGGGACCGCCGCCAAATCTCCATTTACCCCGTTGAGGCATAGTTGGGATTTAATTTAACTCATAAAAAATCCTTTCCAATCTGGGAAGGATTTTTTGTTTTTTGCTTGCAAACATTGTGGAAAG
>JAKSOM010000237.1 GCA_024405585.1 Acidaminococcaceae bacterium
GATTCGGGGCTAATAATCAGTCATTTTTGGGACATTTTCGAAAATGCTTGACACCTATAGTCAACCTATCCAAAACCAACTCCATATAACTTGAACCGAAACCCCGGTTCACCATGAATGCGGCGGCTGTAGACCAAAGTTTTCGCCGGTCGGGAAATTCCTTGTTCCTGTATTTCCGATAGAACAGCTCCGCCGCCTCCCTGGCATGCTCTTCCTCCAGTTCCGGGGTGAACTGCTCCAAAATTTCACCCCAAACGGATTTATCCACCAATTTCTTGGTCAATGTACCTATCAGATGCTGTCTGCCGTAACACTTCTTGGCCAGCCAACCACGATACACCGCCATGCCGTAGCGGTTTTCGTTGATCAGATCCGCCCTTTTCAGCCGCTCCACCACTTCCCCCGCCTGCTCCATGGTGGCCCCCTTCAACGGGAGTTTTTCGTACATATCCTGACCACCGTGGTCACGCAAAGACAAGAGGTCCAGAGCTTTGTCATAGACCTCTTCCACAGTGGCAAATTCCTTTTTACTCTTTTGCGACATCGTCATCAGCACCCACCAATTGGGCCACGGCCTTTTCCCTGATCATCTGCTCAACCTTCGCTGCGGCCTCAGGATTCTCCCTGAAAAACAGTTTGGCCTTTTCGCGTCCCTGACCGATTCTCTGCTCATTGAAACTGAACCAGGCGCCGCTCTTTTGGACAATGCCCAAATCCACACCCATATCCACCAAACAACCTTCCTTGCTGATGCCAGTACCATACATGATGTCAAAAACCGCCTGACGGAAAGGGGCAGAAACCTTGTTCTTCACCACCTTGGCCTTGGTCACATTGCCAATAATCTCATTGCCGTCCTTAATGGCACCGTCCTGACCCCCCGCCTTGCGGATATCAATCCGCACGGTACTGTAGAACTTCAACGCCCGGCCGCCGGTAGTTGTCTCCGGATTGCCAAACATCACCCCAACCTTTTCACGAATCTGATTGATGAAAACCACCGCACAATTGGACTTGGAAATAATGCCGGTAAGTTTCCTCATGGCCTGGCTCATAAGCCGTGCCTGAAGCCCAACATGGCTGTCCCCCATATCCCCCTGGATTTCCTGACGGGGTACCAGGGCCGCCACGGAGTCCACAACCACCATATCAATGGCCCCGCTGCGTACCAGGGCATCACAAATCTCAAAGGCCACCTCCCCGTCATCCGACTGGCTA
>JAKSOM010000238.1 GCA_024405585.1 Acidaminococcaceae bacterium
AAAAGGTTGCCTTTTTGGGATAAATCGGGGAAGAGACCCCCATGTCCAGTTTATTTGAAACATTGAATCATAAACCCTTGGCCGACCGGTTGCGTCCCAATCAATTATCGGATGTGGTGGGGCAAGGTCAGATTTTGGGCCCCAAGGGACCCCTGGCCCGTATGATTACCAATCAAAGTTTAAGCAGCTTTATCCTGTGGGGACCGCCGGGATGCGGTACAACCACAATTGCCCGCATTTTGGCCGATCAAACCAATTTACGCTTTGTGCAGTTATCCGCCGTTTTTTCAGGGGTGTCCGATTTACGCAAAGTATTTGATGAGGCCAAACGCACCCGTCAATCGGGACAAGGCACCCTTTTGTTCGTTGATGAAATTCATCGTTTTAATCGGGCACAACAGGACGGTTTTTTACCCTATGTTGAAGATGGCACCATTATTTTGGTCGGGGCGACCACCGAAAATCCCAGTTTTGAATTGAACAGCGCGTTGTTATCCCGATGTAAAGTCTTTGTCCTGAACCGCTTGGGCGAAGCCGATTTAATGACTTTGGCGGGACGGGCGGAACGGGTGATGGAACGCCCCCTGCCGTTAGACGAAGTCGGCAAGAAATTCCTTATCTCCTTGACCGACGGGGACGGACGGTATTTCATCAATTTAATTGAGGCCGTTTATCAATATGCCGCCCCGGATGAAATTTTAGACCAACAGGCGTTGGAAACATTACTACAAAAACGCTTACCAAATTACGATAAAGATCGGGAGGGGCATTACAACCTGATTTCCGCTTTGCACAAATCTTTGCGGGGATCCGATCCGGATGCCGCCCTGTATTGGTTGGCCCGGATGGTGTGTGCCGGCGAAGATATGAAATATATTTTACGACGTTTGACACGCTTTGCCTCCGAAGATGTCGGGTTGGCCGATCCGCAAGCATTAGTGCAGGCTATTTCCGCCTGGAACAGTTATGAACGTTTGGGCTCACCCGAGGGGGATTTAGCCGTTGCCGGTTTGGTTGTCTATTTGGCCACCGCCCCGAAATCCATCGGCGTTTATCGGGCGTGGAAACAGGCCGTTCAAACCGCCCAACAATCCGATTCCTTGATGCCACCAAAGCACATTTTGAATGCCCCCACAAAGTTGATGAATGATTTGGGGTACAGTGCCGGCTATCAATACGATCCGGACACAAAGGATGGCTTT
>JAKSOM010000239.1 GCA_024405585.1 Acidaminococcaceae bacterium
TTGGCTGCCATTCCGAAAACCGCAAAACGCATTGCTGTTTTGGACAGAACAAAGGAACCCGGCGCCTTGGGCGAACCATTGTACTTGGACGTACGCTCCGCATTTTACGAGAGCAAACGTCAACCTTTGATTATTGGCGGCCGTTATGGCTTAGGTTCCAAAGAATTTTTGCCCGGTGACGCTTTGGCAGTATTTGAAAACTTGGCAAAGAAAAACCCCAAAACTGGCTTTACAGTTGGCATTACAGATGCTGTTACCAATCTGTCTTTGGCTTCCAAACATTTGGATGTTACCCCGGAAGGAACCAAAGGTTGCAAATTCTGGGGCTTGGGCAGCGATGGAACGGTGGGTGCCAACAAGTCCGCTATTAAGATTATCGGCGACCATACGAATATGTATGCCCAGGGCTATTTCTTCTACGACAGCAAGAAGAGCGGCGGCGTAACCGTCAGCCATCTGCGTTTCGGCAAGACACCCATTCAAGCGCCCTATTTGGTGAATGCCGCAGATTTCGTGGCAGTACACAACCAAAGTTATGTCTATAAATACAATGTCTGCAATGGCTTGAAAAAAGGCGGGGTATTCCTTTTGAACTGTAATTGGAAACCGGAGGAACTGGACGAAGTTCTGCCCGGTGCCATGAAACGCTATTTGGCTGAAAACAAAGTTCAGTTCTATATCATTGATGCAGTGGCAATTGCCAAAGAAATTGGTTTGGGCGGCCGTATCAATATGATTATGCAATCTGCCTTCTTCAAATTGGCGGATATTATCCCCATCGCTGATGCGGTAAAATACTTGAAAGATGCGGTGGAACATTCCTATGGCAAGAAGGGTCAGAATGTTGTTGACATGAATAATGCCGCCATTGACAAAGGCATTGATGCCATTGTGAAGGTGGAAATTCCGGCTAAATGGGCAAAGGCAAAAGACAGCCACATGCCGAAGAAAACTGGCAATAAATTTGTGGACAAGGTAATGGTTCCCATGAACCGTTTGGATGGTGACTTGTTGCCTGTCAGTGCTTTTGCCAAAGACCATGCGGACGGCACTTTCCCCAGCGGCACCACTAAATACGAAAAACGTGGCACGGCAATTGATGTGCCGGAATGGCAGGTGGAGGCATGTATTCAATGTAACCAATGTGCCTTTGTATGTCCCCATGCAGCAATCCGTCCTGTTCTGATGACGGAAGA
>JAKSOM010000024.1 GCA_024405585.1 Acidaminococcaceae bacterium
AACTGGAGGGACTGAAAGAGACGGACTGCCGTTTTGAGACCTTTCGCAGCGGGGGCAAAGGTGGGCAGAATGTGAACAAGGTGGAAACGGGCATCAGAATCATCCACATCCCCACGGGCATCCGCTTGGAATGCCGGGAGGAGCGGAGCCAATATCTGAACAAACAAAGGGGACTGCAACGCCTGGCGGCGGTACTCAGAACCCTGAATAAAGCGGGTGAGGACAGGCAGAACAGGGAGGCCTGGAACGCTCACAATCAAATCGAACGTGGCAACCCCATCCGGGTTTACGAAGGATGGGAGTTCAAAAGAAAAAAGTGAAAAATTTGTTTTGGAGGTGTGAAATGAAAAAAAGTCGTAATATTGTTTCGCTTTTGTTATTTTTGTTGATGATGGTCACTTCTGCGGTATGCTTGGCTGTAGAAATAAAAACCATTTCTCGGGACGATATGCCAAAGGGGATTGTTCCGATTGAAAGGGTGGCGGAGATCTTTGAAGCAGACCGCAGCTTGCCGGAATATAAGAAAGACAAGAGCCTTACCTTAAAATATGGGCCTCTGGGTATTCGCAATTATGCTGGAACAGTTGCAAAAATTGCGAAGGAACCCAGCCCCAGCGGGAAATGGGAAGTGGAATTGGGGCCCTATAATCCCCAAAGCAATACGGAAGTATCCTTCATCTGCACTGTTTCTAAGGAGGAATTAAACAAATTCAAGTTGGGACAGACGGTTATAGTTCGCAGCGGATTGTTTCCCGTGGAGTTATTGAGTATATTTGGCGGACCCTTTGTTGCCGCATTTACCAAAGAACAAGCAATTTTCATTGTAGATAAAGGCGGCTCCGGTATGGGCTTTATGCCGGTGGGAATCGGTTTGTTAATCCTGGCGGCGGGAGCGGGGTTATACTACTACAAAAGTAAAAACAAAGTGGTTCTAAGCCAAATAAGCGTGGGTGATGTGGTAAAACAGGCAACAGGTGCTGTTGGAAAAATTAAGGAAAATGTTGACGTGGAGCAGCTGCGGACGAAGGCGGAAGAAATAAAGAAAAAAGCCGCTGAAGCGGTGGAAAAAGTGAAAGAACATAAGTGATAAGTCAGCTGCGACAGCACTCAGCAGTGAACCTTGCCTTCCCCCTGGGGGGAAGATGGCAGAGGAGCTGACGGATGAGGGGTAATCTGCGACAAGAATACGATAATTACGAAAAATTCCTTCGCTTGAAAGCGGAGGAATTTTTTTGTTGGTTTCGTCAAAATGGGAAAGTTTGATGTCGACATAATTGGAGAATATGTTGACATTACAAAATCATTTTTTGACGTTGCAAACAGTTTTACGTGAGAGAATTTTGTGAAGGGATGATTTTGAAACTGACGATGTGAATTGTTTTAATGATCTTGAAAAGGTGAAAACCTATACAAATCTGTAAATCTGTGATAATATTTATATAACTTATCTATGAGCGAAAGGAGTTTGGGTTATGGCAAGTTATCCGAAACCGTTGGCACGGAAGACGTTGGAGAAGAGGTATCAGGCATTCGCACCGGAAAAGCGGGAGTTTTTGACCAGGTTTTTCACTGCGGCCGCCAATCTTTACGGGTTGGTGTATTTGGAGGAATTGCATCGCATATATGAAGAATTGATGCGGGAGCGGAAGGCCCGGGGTCATGAGGACAAGAATTATGTGGAGGGTATAACTTGGGACGAATTTGTTGAGTTTTCCGCCATTTTGCGTAGGGATGGGGAGGTGGCTTTCTACGTTTATGAGTTGACGGAGTTTGCTGAGGAAGAAGAGAACGATCCGAAAGGACGATTAATCATCTATAGAGATTTGGTGTCTACCGGCCGCTATAAACTTGATGATGTTGGCGAAATGTTTGAGCAGCAGGGGGATAAGGATTATTATATTCCGATGCAGTTTTTGGATTACGAGCGGCATGTGGTGACTCCCGCCGAGAAGAAACTGAAGAAGTTTTTGGAGAACCTGAAATCCGTGGCCCAAAAGGTTCCTTTGCTCTTCAACAACGATGAGCATGAAGATGCTCCCTACGTCTATAACAAGTTCAAGGGGAGTTATTTGAAGAACATTCGTTCGGTGATACGAAGGGATGAGGTGCTGGTTCAAGGAATTGGTGCGGAAAAGATGTCTTATGCTGATCGGCGAAGGATTTTTAATGCTGACGGTTCATACAGAACTTTTGCGGAGCAAATGCTTAGTATGATATACGATACCGAACAGGATCCTTTCTATATAACCGGGTATGCCTTGAAATTTTATTTTGGCGAATTGGAAAGGATGGGGGTGGAACTGAGCAATAAGCAGGAAGGGCAGTTGCTGAATTTGATTACGGAGTATCACAATACTTTGCGTTTGCGGAGCAACCGTGGATTTCAGCCAGGAGAATTGTTTCGGACCGGTGTTCAGTCAAATCCAAATGCGGTGCCCCAATTTTTGTTCGGGAATGGTTATAAAGAGATGATTAGGAACGGGGATTTGAATTTGGAGGAGTTGCGTCAGGGGATTTTTGATGATGGGAATTTGTCCTTGCCCTTGAAGAAGAGTATTTTGGACGGGCTGAAGGAGTTGGAGAAGGATTTGTAAGTCCTGACAGGTTGGCGTGGAAGAAAGATTTATGCAATTTTCGGAAAGAATGGGGTGAGGGACTATGGATATTTTGAAAACTATTGAAAAGGTAATTATGGACGACAAGAAGTGCGAGCAGTGCGGTTCCACGGAGGATGTGAAGCTGGTCAGTTGCAGTTCCATTACAGGGAGGCCGGTGTTGAAGCGGCTGTGCAGAAGATGTGCCATGGCGGAATCGTTGAAGAGGTATTGATGTTTGGAGGGGTGGGGGAATGTATATCGGAGCACCGGTAGTAAATTTGATAAAGAACCGGATTTATCCCACTTATCAGCTTTACGCAAGGATGGCCAACAGGAAGCTGACGCCGGAGGGGGGGCTGAGGTTCGGCGTGGTGGTGGTGCTTTCCCGGCTGCGGGCCAGGTTGGGCGCCGCCGCCCCGGAGGAGCTGGCTTTCCCCGGGCCCGACAGGTATGCTGAGGTTTCTTTGGAGGCCTTGCCTTCTTTACATATCAATGCGGGTTTTGTTATTGATATGATTTCCCTGCCGGAGAAGAATTTGTGGAGTTTGCAGATTACGGAGCCGGATTTGGGTTCCAACCCCGGCCGGGCGGACCAGCCCCGCCAGCCGGTGCCGGGCCGCATCATTGAGACCAATGTGGGTTTTCATGTCCTGGGAAATGATTTGGAGGTGGGGGTGCAGACGGTTATCTCCGACCCGGAGACCTCCGCCTGGGCGGATGTCTATCGTCCCGCCTTTGTGAAGCGGCTTTACGACAGTCCCCTGTTCGGGCTCATTCATGTCATCCCCATCACCTCCGCAGCGTATATGCTTAATACCAAGGAGCAGTTGAGGGCCATGGTGGGGCTGTTGCATAATCAGGAACATCAGTTGCCCTGTATAGTGTTCACTCCGGCCAGGAAGGTCACTTATGAGGATGTGAACCGGCACCGGCTTTCTCCGGAGCAACTGGCCAATGCGGCCAGCAAGGGGAAATTGGAGAAGAATTTTGTTGCCACCAATTTCAGCGACAAAAGGTTCGGCGGGCCGAGGATGGCGGATGTGCTTTCGGTACCCTTGGCCAAAAGGAAGGAGGAAACTGTCGCTTTGGCAATGACTGCGCCCGTCAGGACGGAATATTTCCTGCCCTTTGATGCGGAGAAATTGGCGGCGTCTTTGGCAGGTTACGGCAGGGTGTATCAGGCCCATGAAAACATGTTGCCATCCTTGAGGGAATATGCTCCGGATTTGGATTATGGGGATATTCTTATTTTTGAGCCGGGTTGTTACGGCGGCAAAATTACGGTTGTGCCCATGGGGGAGCCGGATGGGACCTATCAGACGCTGCGGCAGCGGATGATGAATTATTGTCGGGGCAAGGCGGTGGATTTTGGGGAGATTTATTTTCTCACCGGCGCCAGGGATATGTTTATGGAGCATACCTCCGCCCTGAGGGAGGCATCCCGGGAGCAGGGCAAGCAGTGGGAAGTGGAACGCAGCATTATTGAGAAACGTTGGCAGGGTGTGCTGGAGGAGAAGATAAATGAGATGGAAAGGTTGCAGAAGGAGTTGGGAAAACTGCAGCAGGCCCTGGGCGCCAAGGAGCAGGTTATTGGGGATAACAGGCGGGAGTATGAGGCGGCGCTGGCCAAGGTGGAGAACCGGTTGGCGGAAAGGGAGGCCTATATTGCCTATCTGGAGGAGCGGCAGAACCGGCCCCGTGGCAAGAAGGATATTCCCGGCTGGATAAAACAGAAATTTGCCGGCCGGTTGCAGTTGCATACCAGGGCGATTCAGGCCCTGGACAGTGCCAATGTGAATCCGGACCGGCTGGAGTTGCTCTATGATGCGTTGGAGTCCCTGGCCACGGACTATTGGGACTATCGCTTTGGTGGGATTACGGAAGAGGAAATGAACCGAAGGATGGGGCTGAAATACAAGCGGGGTTTTGTTGTCACCCAGGTTGGGGATACCACCATCGAGTTCAAGGATGAGCAATATATTCTGCCCTATCTGGCGGCGGGGGTGAAGAAGCCCGTCAACCGCAGGATGGATTACCATTTGAAAGTGGGCAACAAAACGGAACATCTCATCAGAATCTATTTCTTCCATGATGAGGAAAGAAAGCTGATTGTGGTGGGGTACTTGCCAGACCATCTGGATTGCGTGAAGTGTTAGGGGGATTTGAAAAAAGTTCCTTCGATTGAAATCGAGGGAACTTTTTTGTTTTGCAAAATTCTTTTTTGTTCGGACAGGGGTGTGTCCTGCCGGTTTGCTATCATAGCGGCAACAGAGGTAAATGGCTTCTGAAATGTGTAGTACGTCTAAGGAGGAAAAAGATGAGCGTATTCAGTTTGGTAAGGAACGGTTTGGCAATGGTTGCCGGATTGGCGTTGTTGGAAGTTGTTATGGATGAGTTGGGTGAGAATGATTCGCCTAAAGCTGAGGACATTAAGAAGAGCTGTCCGGGGGAAAGGGCTTTGGAAAAAGTCGGCCAGGTGGCGAAGGATAAGGAACAGCAAATGAAGGAACTCACCGAGGAGGCCAAGGTGTTTATGGAGAAGTTGGCAAAACTCGTTGAGCCGCCGGCAGTCAAATCCGAGGGAAAAGTTGAGGAAGAGGCCAAAGAAGACAACGCAGACAAGGGGAATGACAATGCTGATGAAGCTGGCGAAAAAGTTGAAGAGGAAAAAGAAGGAGAGGAGGAGAAAGACAGCGATAAATAACAGTTGGAAAATGAATTCAAAAATGTAGTGCCCACTTAACAAAACATGCAATGCAGGAAACTCATACAAATTCTTTGGTTTTTGCCGGGATTTGTATGAGTTTCTTGGTAGGTGGAGTTATTGAAAAGTTCTAAAATCAGTGTAAAATGTTTTTGTTAGGGCAGATGTTTGGTCCGATATTATGGTATAATAAAATAATCCAGAATGGAAAAAGGAGGAAGCTGAGATATGGGAGACAACAAGTTTACTGATGCGGAGGTCAGAGAGTCCGTCAACAAATATCAGAAAAAATATGACGAGAGAGGTTTTTGGAATTTTGTCAAGAAAACCGGCAAGGCGGTGGGGGAGCCGATTTTGCGTAGGGCCCTGGAACTTTATTATGCCATGACCCGTCAGGATATGCCCATTCACGCCAAGCTGGAGATTATGGGGGCGCTGGCCTATCTGGTAATGCCCCTTGATTTGATACCCGATTTTATTCCGGTGGTGGGCTGGACCGATGATGCGGCGGCTTTGGCCTTTGCCTATACCAGTGCCCAGGCCTATATTGATGACCTGGTGAAGGAGGAGGCGGACAAAAAGCTGAAGGAGATTTTCGGCTGAGGTGGGGTTATGAGTGAGAAAGAACATGATATAGCAGATATGCAGGTGTGGATTTTTCGCATGGCACAAACAAAATGGAAAATGGAGCCGGAAAAGTGTGCAGAAATCTTTGCCAAGTGGAAAATATTTGACTATATTGCCGAGTGTTATGATATGCTTCATTTGGACAGTTATGATTTGGCATTGACTGATGTTGAGCGGTATCTGGAGCAACAGGGGGCGAAAATATGTTGAATCTGGAAAAGGGTATGTTGCTGTATCATGGCAGTTATACTGTTGTAGAGCATATCGATTTGGATTGTTGCCGGACGGGGAAAGATTTTGGCAGGGGGTTTTATCTGACCACATCATTGCCCCAGGCAAAAGCGTTTGTTCCTTTATCCCTGAAACGCAAATACGGGGCGGATATATCAGGCAAAACCGGCTTTGTTTCAGTTTATCAGTTGGACAGCGTTGAGAATTTGAAATGTTATGCTTTTGCAACTGCAGACAGGGATTGGCTGCATTTTGTGGCGGCCAACCGCAGGCAGGGACTGTTTGACGATTTGTTGAAGGAATTTGAAAAATATGATGTGGTGACTGGCAAAATCGCTGACGATAGGACTGCCGTAACATTGCAGTTGTATGTATCGGGGGTCTTTGGCAGGCCGGGCAGTGATGCGGCTGACAAGGTGGCCATTTCCATGTTATTGCCGGACAGGTTGGAAAATCAGTTCTGTTTCAGGACGGGGAAAGCCGTAGCACTACTGAAATTTGTGAAATAGGAGGGATACCAATGTTAGACACTGTTGAAGATGCACAAAAAGAGGCATGTGCGGTTTTGGTGATGAAAACGATGTTGGTTGACTTAAGTGAAAGAACTGGAGAAAAATTTGACGTCTTGTTGCTAAAATTTTCCAAGTCGAGAACTTATAAAAATCTTTTTGACTATGACACCAAATATTGGTGTGAAGGACCGGATTATTTGTATGCGACTTATAAGCTGGCGAATTGATTTTGAGGTGGGGATATGAGTGAGAGACATGAAAACAGAGGTCTTGGCCTTAGCGGCAAGACCATTTTGGCAATTTTGGCGGTTATTTCGTTGGTGCCTTATCGTTATCTGCCAAAGATTTTACAGGACATAAAAAACGTTTTGGAAAGTGCCAACCCGTTCAAACGGTTGCACGATTTTTTCACTTCCATGACGGAGGAGGAGGCCCTGGAAGAGCTTAACCCCGGTGACCACATCTATTGCTACCGAGGCACTTTTTTCAGTCATCATGGCATTTATGCCGGCGAAGGCAAGGTGTGGGAATATGACGGCAAGACCATGTCCGATGCGGAAATAAAATTATCCCCCCTGTCGGTATTCTCCCGTGGCGACAAGGTGAACCGGTTGAACTATGATGCGGATTTTTCTGCAGAAGAAATTCTGCAACGGGCCGCATCCCGGAAATTTGAGGCAGAATACAATGTTCTCAGCAACAACTGTATGCATTTCTCCTTTTGGTGCAGATTGGCATCGGAGGAGAGTGCGAAGGCCACCGAGGAGGTGTTCACGTTGCTGCTGAACGAAGGCAAGAACTCCATGGACCCCGGCGTGCCGGCCCTTGAGGAAGGCAAATGACATAAAGGTAATTTTTATGGAAAACATCAAACAGACACGGCTTTTGGAAATCTTTTTCCGCAGCTTGCGGGGTGAAAACATTTCGGTGAAGGAACTGGCTGCCCAATACAATGTTTCCACCAAAAGCGTCAGCCGTGACATCAATGATTTGAAGCTCTTCTTTGCCGATCACCGTGACCTGGTGGGCAATACGGAGCTGGAATATTCCTATCAGGACAAATGCTACCATCTTTATATGGATGAATTTCTGACGGATAAGGAACTTTTTGCCCTGGCAAAAATCATCGTGGGGGTGCGGGCCTTCTCCAAGGAAGAACTGCTCACCGTGATAGGCAAACTCAAGAATTTTACCACCGTGACGGATAGGGAAAAACTGAGTGAAATCCTGCGCAAGGAACTTTATCACTATGCGGAGGTGAAACATGATTGCGAGAGTTTGGAAGACACCCTCTGGAAATTGGTGGGCTGCATCACCAAAGGCAGCGAAATTACGGTTGAATACTACCGTATGGACAGGGCCTGCAACCAATACCGGCTGCGTCCCGCCTCCCTTCTTTTTGCCGATCATTATTTTTATCTCATTGCCTTCCGGATGGACAAGGGTACGGAGCATCCGTACTATTTCCGGGTGGACAGAATCAGGCGTATTACGGAACACCGGGACAAAATCTTTACGGAAAAACTTTCCTTTGATGAAGGGCTGCTGCGGGAACGGAGCTTATATATGTGGCCGGGCAAACTGCGGACTATCCGCTTTGAATTTGACGGACCTTCGGTGCAGGCGGTGCTGGACAAACTTCCAACGGCCAAAATCATCGACCGCAGGGAGGGCAAATATGTGATTGAAGCGGAAGTATATGGTGACGGCATCAAAATGTGGCTTTTGAGCCAAAGCAGCTGGCTGAAAGTCATCGCCCCCAAGGACTTTGTGGCGGAAATGCAGGAAACCGTCAAAAAAATGGCGGAACTCTATGGCTTGATTTGAAAAATTATTTTTGATGGGACAGGGGTATGTCCCGATCCTTCTGTATAATGTGACACGTAAATTCGGAACGCCAAATTTACTGATTATGGAATTACAGAAGGAGGATAAGGCAATGTTGGGAAAGATTTTGACGCTTTTGATAGGATTGGTTGTAGGCCATGTTACGACCAGAAAGGTTTTGGGAATTTCCACTGAAAGATACAGGGATATTCTTGACGGTAAGGCGAAGGTGGAGGTCAAACCCACCTACAAAGTTGAGGACCAATCCAAACTGGTTGTCTGCTGAGTTAGGTGTTAGGTTTTAGGTGTCAGGTGTAAGGTGTTAGGTTTCAAGAAGGTCAGCGGTTGGCAGTGACTCTTGTCCGCCCATAAAGGGGCGGGGGACCGTCTAATGGAACATAGAAAGACGGTGGTGGGGTGACGATTAGGTTGACGCTTGTAGTTAGAAGTTGTAAGTTAGAAGTTGTAAATTAAAGGTAGGATGTTCCTGTGATTAGAGCAAGAAAATTCGCATTAAGCGAACTCTCGGCCCCTTGGAAATCGAAGGGATTTTTTGTAGGGGGACGGGTTCTTGCCGTAGGCAAGATTCCGCACCCGGGCAAAGCGTAGCTTTGCACAATGGTGGGAACTGCGGTAAGAAGCACTAACAAACTGCTTGTTGCCCACCCACCACCCACAATGCAAAATTCCTTCGATGGAAATCGGAGGGATTTTTTGTTTATGTTTTTTGCAAATCGGTCAGCAATTTGGTAAAATAAAAATGTAGTTTCTACTGAGGCAGTGATTGACGAGGTATGTGCTGTTGGTAAATGTAATGGATAGACGTGGTGTAGGACGCAATGAAAGGGGGTCTGAGGATGAAAGATGTTCTGGTGGGGCTGGTACGGAGCAATCAGCAACTACAGGCGGCTTTGAAGTTTAGGTTCTATCATATACCGGTTCAAAGATTGAAGATTGATAAGCAGCCGAAGTATATAGCATTATACGTGAGAAAAAACCTGCAATCCCCAAATTGTGGTGTAATTTACTATGGGCAGGTTGTTTCATTTAGTGTGGTAAAAAGATCTGCAATTAAGGAATTGCCAAAGGATTCAGATGCTCTGTATTACTATTTTTCAGTGCAGGAATGGTTGCCTTTGCAGGGTACGGTGGATTTGCCGGGATTCAACATTTACAAATGGATGAGTTTGGAGGAGGTTACAGGGGACCATAAGCCCGTAGAAGTGCCGAAAGTGGATAACACTACGGATTTGAAAATGTTGGACATTTTGAAAAAATATTTCGGCTACACGGACTTTCGTCCGGGGCAAAGAAATATCATTAACAATATCATGGCTGGGAGGGATGTTATTGGGATTATGCCCACCGGTGCCGGAAAATCGATTTGCTACCAAGTGTCGGCCATGCTCATGGAGGGGATTACCTTGGTGGTTTCCCCTTTGATATCGCTTATGCAGGATCAGGTTAAGAGTTTGGTGGAATCGGGTATCCGTGCCGCCTATATAAATTCTTCACTGAACGAAAGACAACTGCAAAAAGTGTTTGCCTTGGCCAAGGAGAAAACATATAAAATCATCTATGTGGCGCCGGAAAGGTTGCTGAACAGGGATTTTCTGGATTTTGCCCTTGCTGCGGATATTTCCATGGTTACGGTGGATGAGGCCCATTGTGTTTCACAGTGGGGCCAGGATTTTCGCCCAAGTTATTTGGCAATAAGCAGCTTTGTGTCAAAATTAAAGCGACGTCCCAAGTTAAGCGCTTTTACCGCCACCGCTACAAAAAGGGTGAGCGAAGATATCGGTCCGATGTTAGGCATGGCCAATCCCAAAATTATTTCCACCGGTTTTGATAGGAAAAATCTATACTTTTCCGTCAGAAATTTGACGGGCAGGCAAAAGAATGCTTTTGTTTTGGAGTATGCCAAACAAAATCCAGGCAGGAGCGGCATCATCTATTGCGGCACCAGAAAAAACACTGAAAAAGTTTACTCGTTGCTGAGGGAAGAAGGGATTGCTGCAGGAATGTACCATGCCGGGATGGATGTGTTGGAACGCAGAAAAAGCCAGGAGGACTTTATTTTTGAGAGGACCCAGGTTATGGTGGCCACCAACGCATTCGGAATGGGCATCAACAAATCCAATGTGCGTTTTGTAATCCATTACAATATGCCCGAATGTTTGGAAAATTACTATCAGGAGGCCGGCAGGGCGGGTAGGGACGGTTTGGCTGCGGAATGTATTTTGCTGTTCGCCAAGCAGGACATTGTGTTGAGAAGGTATTTTCTTGAACATAAGGAATATATCGGGGTGCCGGCAGATGACCTTCCCGGTTTGCAGCAGAGGGATGAACAAAGATTGCAACTGATGATTCGTTATTGTACGGAGAAGCTGTGTTTGCGAAATTTTATCCTGGCATATTTTGGGACCAATAGGGACAGAAATTGCGGATTTTGTGGAAATTGCTGCGGTGAAACATTGTCAGGGAAGAATATTGATGATACTGAAATAATTCCTTTACGTAAGCGTAAGCGGTGATCTGACAA
>JAKSOM010000240.1 GCA_024405585.1 Acidaminococcaceae bacterium
TATCAATGCCCACGGCACCTCCACCTGTCTTAATGACAAGGGGGAGACCATTGCCATCAAGGCGGCCTTTGGGGACCATGCGGGCAGGTTGGCGGTGAGCAGCATCAAATCCATGCTGGGGCATCTTTTGGGAGCGGCCGGCGGGGTGGAGGCCATTGCCACAGTGCTGAGCATCAGGGATGACATTGTGCCTCCGACCATCAACTATGAAACTCCGGATTTGGAAAACGGTTTGGATTTGGATTATGTGCCCAACGTGGCCAGAAAAATGAAGGTCCGGGCGGCCATGAGCAATAACCTGGGTTTTGGCGGACATAACGCTTGTCTGCTCTTCAAAAAATATGAATAACCAAAACAAAAGGGCCCAGGAATTGGAGCAGTTTGCTTTTTCCCTGGGACTGCAATTTAAGGATATAGGTCTTTTGGATGTGGCTCTTACCCATCCCAGTTGCGCAAACGAGCATAGGGGCATCAGGCATAACCAACGTCTGGAGTTTTTGGGTGATGCGGTGCTGGATGTGGTGGTGAGCGATTATCTTTTCCATAATCCTGATTTGGATGAGGGGATGTTGACAAAAATCAGGGCCAATTTTGTTGAAGAAAAGAGTTTGGCCCATTATGCCGCAGTTTTGGGGCTGGGGAACTACCTCCTGGTTGGCCGGGGTTCGGAAAAGGAGGGGGACAGGTCCAGGCCGGCGGTGCTGGCGGATACTTTTGAGGCCGTGGTAGGGGCAATCTACAAGGACAGGGGGTTGATGGCGGCCAAGGATTTTGTCCTCAGGATTATGCAGGAGGAATTGGAGCAGGCCTCTCGGCAAAAGCCCCAGGAAAATTACAAATCCCTCCTGCAGGAGGAACTGCAGAAAAATGGCAGTATTGACATCAAATATGTGTTGGTTGACCAAAAGGGGCCAAGTCACGAGCCGATATTTACGGTGGAAGTGTCGGTAAGGGGGAAAAACATCGCCCAAGGTTCCGGCAAAAGCAAACGATTGGCGGAACAGCAGGCCGCAGAACGTGCCTTCGGCATTTTGTTTGGAAAAAAGGGAAGATAGGATATGGAAGAACTGAAAGTATTTGTGTGGCGGCACAACAAAACCCATCACAGCCACAGCATGATTAATGAACCCTGCCTGAACAACAATTTCTATTTGGACGCCATTGCGGT
>JAKSOM010000241.1 GCA_024405585.1 Acidaminococcaceae bacterium
GCACCGATGGCAGCGGGAAATCCAAATCCCATGGTGCCCAGGCCTCCGGAGAAAATAACCCTTTTATTTTCGTTGGCTTCTATAAACTGTGCAGCCCACATCTGATGTTGGCCCACGTCGGACACCACGATGCCCTTGGGGAAGACTTCATTTATGGATTCCATAATGGTCTGGGGATTCAGACTGTTTTTTTTGCCCGGCATAACAAGGGGATGTTCCCTATCCCAGGTCTTTATTTCTTCCATCCAGGCACTGGTGTCAATTGGCTCTGTAGCCCAGTCCTTTAGCTTTTTAAGAGCCTTTTTGGCGTCCGCTACAATGGGGATATCCACCCGGACATTTTTGTGAATGGCAGCGGTATCTATATCGATATGGATGATTTTGGCATCGTTAACATAGGTGTCAAGATTGCCGGTAATCCTGTCCGAAAAGCGGCTGCCGATGGAGAATAACACATCACAGTTAAGCACTGCCTGGTTGGCTGAGAATCTCCCGTGCATACCGGAGTTTCCGATGTATAAAGGATGGTTATCGGGTAAGCTTCCTTTTCCCATGATGGTGGTTACCACCGGGATCTGCATAGCCTCCGCAAATAGTCGCAAATCCTTCTCGGCTTTGGAAATATGGATACCTCCTCCGGCCAGGATAAGGGGTCTTTTGGCTCCCTTCAACAGCTTGAAAGCCTTCTTTAACTGGCCGATGTGAGCTTCGTCCTTGGGCTTATAGCCCCTTATGGAAACAGCATTCGGATATTCGGGATCTCCCGTGGCCACCTGGACATCCTTTGGAATATCCAGAATAACCGGTCCGGGTTTCCCGGTGGTGGCGATATAAAAAGCCATTTTCAGATATTTGCCCAGGTCCCTTCGGTCTCTGACAGTGATCCCCCATTTTACGATACCCCGGGTCATTCCGATAAAATCCAGCTCCTGGAAGGCATCATTACCGATGAGCCCCTGGCTTACCTGACCGGATATAACCACAAGGGGAATGGAGTCGTATCTGGCATCGGCAATGCCGGTTACCGTATTGGTGGCACCGGGGCCGCTGGTTACGATACATACCCCCGGCTTTCCGGTGGCTCGTGCATATCCCTCGGCCTCATGCACAAGACCCTGCTCATGCCTGGCCAGCACCATATGAATATTCCCGGAACGGGTTATTT
>JAKSOM010000242.1 GCA_024405585.1 Acidaminococcaceae bacterium
AATCATAGATCTCCGTCACCGTGCCCACGGTGGAGCGAGGGTTCTTACTGGTGGTCTTCTGGTCGATGGAGATGGCTGGGCTTAAACCCTCGATATAATCCACATCCGGCTTGTCCATCTGGCCCAGAAACATACGGGCATAGGAGGACAAACTCTCCACATAGCGACGCTGACCCTCGGCATAGATGGTGTCAAACGCCAAGGAGGACTTGCCGCTGCCGCTGACACCGGTCATGACCACTAGCTTGTCACGGGGAATGGTCAGGTCGATATTCTTCAAATTGTTGGCGCGTGCACCTTTTACAATGATATTTTCCTGCATATTATGCCTGCTCCTGTTCAAGTTTGCTTGAGATAAATCAATAATAGTATGAACAAACAGATTGTTATGTCAACCAAAAATCAATTTACAGTCAAATCCGCCGTCTCTGCACCAATCAGCGTGATTAAGTCATTGGGATCGACCTCCACCTGTGCGCCCACCTTTCCGGCGGAAACGCAGATGGTATCAAACAAAATCACCGTTTCATGGAACACAGTGGGAAACTGCTTTTTCATACCCACAGGAGAACATCCGCCATGAATATACCCTGTCAAGGGAAGCAGTTCCTTTTGTGCGATCATGGCAACGGATTTCTCCCCCACCGCCTTGGCGGCTTTCTTTAAATCCAAATTTTCCGCTACGGGAATGTCGAACACATAGTATGCCCCACTGGCTCCTCGGGTCACCAGCGTTTTGAACACCTGCTCCACATCCTGCTCTAGAAATCCTGCCACGGAAACACCGTCAATCGGGCCATCAGAGGGGTAAAGGTGCGGTGTATAGGGAATGTTTTTCTGCTCCAAAACCCGCATAACATTGGTTTTTTCGTCTTTCTTTGCCATATCGAATCACCCCAAAATTGCAACGCCACTCAATACAAGAGCAATCCCCACCAGCATCACGATGCTGACCGGCTCAGAGAACACAACAACACCTACCAGAGAGGCCACTACCGGCTCCAAACTCGCCATAATGCTGGCCTTACCGGCTTCTACTTTTGCAAGGCCCTTGGTGTAAAACACATAGGGCAGCACCGTGGAGAACACCACCAGACAAACGGCAGTCAAATAGGCCGTGGGGGATGTAAAGGAAGTTGCCAATTCCTGCGGGCGCAAGAACAT
>JAKSOM010000243.1 GCA_024405585.1 Acidaminococcaceae bacterium
AGACGAGTTGTGGTGGACGGGCAAGAAGATACTTTGTTGGGGGGCTAAAGTATATTGCGGCGGGGGGGATACGTTTTAACAGTTTCTGTTAAAGTTTAATTAATTTCGATGGGAGAAATGTTGTCATTGGATAAAAATGGGGGTGCTACCCAAGTGCTAGCAAAGTGCTACTAAAGTGCTAGCAAAGTTTGGTTGGGGGTGTTTTGGGTAGTTTTAACAATTTTGTTAATTGAAGCGGGATGAAAATAGGGATAGGATGGCCTTAGTGCCGCTTATCCCTATCTGTGCGGAAGATGGGAGCTATTGCTACATTCTGGCGACTGCGTCTTTGTAATATTTTTGGTTTACGAACACTTCGTCTTTATAGGGGTTGAGATGGCGATTTCGGGATTGGATTATGATGTATCCCAATGCAATAGCATTCAGCAATAGGGAGGCGGAGCCTAGGAGAAGCATGGGAAGCTGATTGACGTTGTCGTGTCCACCTTCGACAATTCCATTCAGGGTGCCGTCGGCGTAGGTGGCGGGCAAAGTTACCCAGTCAAAATACTGGGATCCGTCGGGGAAAGTCACCAAGAACAGCGGAAACACCTGAGCGAACATGCACCACACGGCTAAGGTGAAGGCGCGATTTTGTATCCAACCGCCTCGATTCCAAAACATTGCTGCGATTGTTGGTGCCAGGAGCAGGGCTACGCCGCAATACCAGGAGTGGGTGGGGAGGCAGTTGTAGGTGTAGGTGAAATTCCAGATGTCGTAGGTTAGGATGTAGACCCATGTCATATCGGGCCAAAGCATATCGGACCTGTCTTTGGAGGGATAGACGGACCACCATGCGGTCATGCAGAAAATATTGAGGAGGCCTGCTGCTGCATTCATCACATTGTGCCAACCACCATATTGCCACACTCCCTCGGAGGTGAGCCACCAGCAATTCCATCCTTTCACAGCTGACTCTAAATCAGACACAACTGCAATCAAAATATTGACCGCCACAATGACGAACGAAAAGGGTTTGAACCAGCGCTTGGCGCCAATTCCCCACTCGTATTTGATCATCATGAAACCCAAACAACCCAAAAGGGCGGCATAGAGTTTGGCGTAATGGAACCAGCCATTCATGTACATAGTGGTTTGGTTGGCGAGGGCCCAAGAATCGCCTT
>JAKSOM010000244.1 GCA_024405585.1 Acidaminococcaceae bacterium
GCCCCTTTTGCAGTCCGCATGTGGGGCGGGGGTGTGTCTGCTTTTGCTTTGGCGTTTGTGCCTTTTGGTGTGCGAGAAGTGCAACGCCGAGCGCACTTCTTTGCCTTACGGAGTCCGAGGGCTGACCTCGGCTGGATGCACGTATTAAATACGTGCCATCCAGCCGTGGATATCCCCCCACGTAAAAGGTAATTTTGATTACTTAACTTTGGGAATATCAGCTCGTAATTCGTCAAGGTACTTTGCCCAACGTTCCATCATCTTTCTGCGTTCTGGCAAGTGAGTTGTCCTGTTATAAGCCCTACCATTGGGGTCACGAACCATGTGGGCAAGTTGCTGTTCAATAAGGTCGTATCTTTCCCCAAGAACTTCATCCAAAAGGGTACGGGCGATAGCACGAAAACCATGCGCGGACATTTCATCCTTGCCTATTCCCATGCTACGAAGAGCACTCACCATTGAACTCCTGCCCATTGGGCCACTCCTCCACAAATCCGGAAAAACCCATTCGCAATCATTGGAAAGGGCTCGTAGCTTTTGCAGGATTTCCATGACTTGTGGGGCAAGCGGGACAATATGTTGGGTTTTGGTTTTGGTGGCAGTGTATCGCCACTCTCGGGCTTCAAAGTCTATATCCTCCCACCTTGCATGCCGCAATTCGGTCGGACGAACAAATACATAGGGGGCAATTTGCAAGGCAGAACGCACAGTAAAACTGCCCCCATAAGCATCAATAGTTCGCAGAAGTCGCCCCACTTCTTTGGGGTCAATCATGGCCGCCATGTGTTTTCTGGGGTGCTTTTTTAAACTACCACTCAAGGCCGGGAGTGGGTCGCTGTCAGCTTGGCCGGTCGCTACGGCAAAACGCATTATCATGCTGCACACATTGGCTGCACGATTGGCCTTGTAAACTTGGCCTGAGTCTTCCAAGTTTCGGAGAAGCGCGAGGAAATCAGGAGCTTTCATTTCCTTTATTGGTCTTTTGCCAATGGAGGGGATAATTACGGTTTCAAGTAAACGGCTATAAACGGCGAGGCTTTGGGGTTGGACCTTTGTGGCGTGGACATCCAACCATGCGCGGGCAATGGCCTCAAAACTATTCTTTGCCCTGTTGGCCAGCTCGGCTTTTTCTTCCTTGCGTATGACTCCCGGGTCACGA
>JAKSOM010000245.1 GCA_024405585.1 Acidaminococcaceae bacterium
GCATACGGGGAGCCAAACGGTCAGCGGGAACATCCTTAAATCCGTCGGGGATCCACACATTGTTCAACACGGGGCTGCCCAGTTCTTTGGCAATTTGTGCCTCGATCTTGCGGCAGGCGATGGCATGATTGATCCAAAAGCGGCGAACGGTCTCGTCGGGGCTGGAAAGGGTCAGGTTATCCTTTACCATGGGATGGCTGAAAAAGGTGGGATTAAAGTCGATGCCCAATCCGTTCTTTTTGGCAAATTCCACCCACGGGGCAAAATGACGGTATTCGATCTTGTCGCGGTCTACCCATTCGCCGTCGCCGAAAATGGCGTAACTGGCGTGCAAGTTGATCCGTTTTTTACCGGGGATCAGCGCAATGGCTTTTTCAAAGTCGGCCATCAACTCCTCCGGGGTGCGTGCCTTACCGGGATAGTTGCCGGTGGTTTGAATGCCGCCGCTTAAGGTGGTGTCGGCACTGTCAAAACCAATTACGTCGTCGCCCTGCCAGCAGTGGATGCTTACCGGGGTTTTGGCGGCAATGGCCAAAGCAGCTTCGGTGTCTACGCCCCATTTGGCATAGCGTTCTTTTGCTTCATTATATCGATTGCTCATGCATGATTCCTCCATAGAAAATTCTACCTCTATTATGGCATATTTCCGTCGGATTTGCAAGTATTTTGGGCAAAAGTCTTTACCTTTCCCATAAAGCGTGCTATACTGAATTTAACTTACGCGGCGTTCTCTTGTACTTTCGGTAAATTCCTGCAGTCGGTTTTCGGCTTCGGCTTCAGCCTCTTCTGCTTCCAAACGTTCAATGCCGTCGTGTAAAATCAACTGTACAAACAAATAAAACAAAATAACTCCCAACATGCTGCTCACAATCCTTTCTTTTTCTTTACGGGTATAGTATAGCATGAGGAGTGTCCCGATATCGGGACTTAACTAAAGGAGGAATCTTTATGCAAATGACCAAAACCACCCGCCTGATATTGGCAGCATTGTTTGCCGCTGTTTGTTGCGTGGCCACCGAATTTCTAAAGATTCCCGGGCCCCTTGGTTATTATCATTTAGGTGATGGCTTTTGTATGTTGGCCGGTTTGATTTTGGGGCCTGTTTGGGGCGGCCTTGCCGCCGGCATCGGCTCGGCTTTGGCCGGTCTC
>JAKSOM010000246.1 GCA_024405585.1 Acidaminococcaceae bacterium
GGGCGGTACCTTCCTTTTGAATTGCAATTGGAAACCGGAGGATTTGGACAAAGTGCTTCCCGGTGCCATGAAGCGTTATCTGGCACAAAATGAAGTCAATTTCTATACCATTGATGCGGTGGCCATTGCCAAGGAAATAGGTTTGGGCGGGCGTATCAATATGATTATGCAGTCCGCATTCTTCAAACTGGCGGACATTATTCCCATTCAGGATGCGGTGAAGTTCCTGAAGGACGCTGTGGAACACAGCTACGGCAAGAAGGGTCAGAATGTGGTGGATATGAACAATGCCGCCATCGACAGGGGCATTGACGCCATCGTGAAGGTGGAGATTCCTGCGGAGTGGGCCAGTGCGGAGGATTCCTTTATGCCTGAGAAGACCGGCAACAAGTTTGTGGATGAGATTATGGTGCCCATGAACCGTTTGGACGGCGATGCTTTGCCGGTTTCCGCTTTCAGCAAGGAGCATATGGACGGCACCTTCCCCTGTGGCACTTCCAAGTTTGAAAAACGGGGTACGGCCATTGATGTTCCTGAGTGGGATATGAGCAAATGCATCCAGTGCAACCAATGTGCCTTTGTTTGTCCCCATGCAGCTATCCGTCCCATCCTGATGGATGAACAGGAGGCGGCTGGTGCTCCCAAGGATATGAAGATGGTGGATTCCAAGTTTGCCAAGGGCATGAAACTGGCCTTGCAGGTGAGCCCCCTGGATTGTCAGGGCTGCGGCGTATGTGCCAAGGGCTGCCCGGTGAAGGCCCTGGCCATGAAACCCTTGGAGACCCAGATGAATCAGGAGGAACCCTGGAACTATGCTATGGAAAAAGTGGCCCACAAGCCCAATCCCATGGCGAAGAACAATATTATTGGGGTGCAATTTGAAGAACCCCTGCTGGAGTTCAGCGGTGCTTGCGCCGGCTGCGGTGAGGCCCCCTATGCAAAGCTTATCACCCAACTTTTTGGTGACAGGATGATGATTTCCAATGCCACCGGCTGTACATCCATTTGGGGCGCCTCCGCTCCCAGTATGCCTTACACCAAGAACAGCAAGGGCCACGGTCCTTCCTGGGCTAACAGCTTGTTCGAGGATAATGCGGAATACGGTTTGGGCATGTGCGTTGGCGTGCGTCAGGAAAGGGAGCGTG
>JAKSOM010000247.1 GCA_024405585.1 Acidaminococcaceae bacterium
AGGCGTGGGGCGGGGGACCGCCTACGGGAGCGTGTTGGCGGTGGTGGGGTCGCTCTCTACGATAGCACCACCAACTGCTAAATTCTTGCTCTCACTTCCCTGTTTATGAACTCACAAACCCCCCTGAGATTCTTATCTATGTCACTATTCAGAACTCTAACTACCTTGTATCCGTTCTGTTCCAAAAATTTTGTTCTTTCCTCATCATATTTTTGGCTTTCAGGATTATAGTGTCCCCCTCCGTCAAGTTCCACAATAAGTTTGGCTGCATTACAGGAAAAATCCGCAATATACCTGCCCATAACTACCTGACGTTTGAATTTTATTGGATAATTCCTCAAATACATAAACCATAATTTTCCTTCCCAAGGGGTCATTTGTTTCCGCATTTCTTTGGCGTATTGATTTAGTTTATGTTTGTTTTCTGAGTAATCCATAGTATCATTTTCTTGTCGCAGCGAGCGACCCACCCCGTCTTGCCCACCTATGTTCCTTTCGGCAATCCACCCCGCCCACGCCTGGGCGGGAAAAAGTTTACATTCATTCTCAATTCTTAATTAAATTCCGCATTATTTGGCCCACAATCCGCCGGGAAGCCAACCCGTCACCATAGGGATTCACCGCCTCAGCCATGGCTCTGTAATAATCTTGATCATCCAGCAACAAAGTCAATTCCCTGTAAACCCTGTCGTAATCCGTGCCGGTCAGTTTCACCGTTCCTGCCGCCACTGCCTCAGGACGTTCCGTAGTATTCCGCACCACCAGCACCGGCTTCCCCAAAGAAGGTGCCTCCTCCTGAATGCCGCCGCTGTCCGTAAGAATCAGACAGGCACGATTCATCAAATTGGCAAAGGGCTCATAATCCAAGGGTTCCACCAGCACCACCTGGCCCAGCCCCGCCAGCTCCTGCTCCACCACCTGACGCACCACCGGATTCTTGTGTACGGGGAAAACAACCAAAATGTCCGGATGTTTTGCCAAAACATCCTTCAGCGCCCGGTACACCTGACGCAATGGCTCCCCCCAGTTCTCACGCCTGTGGGTGGTCATGACGATAATCCGCCTGCCGCTTTGCAGCGCCTCCTGCAGGCACTTCTGAAATGCCACATAATTGCTGTGAATA
>JAKSOM010000248.1 GCA_024405585.1 Acidaminococcaceae bacterium
GGGTATTGCGTTTGAATGCCAGTTATGTGGCGATTTCCCGTAAGATAAAGGATGGGGAGGAACGCAGACGGCGGGAGGGTATCTGCAAAAAACTTTGTCCCTCTAATTTGGGACTGGTGGTGCGTACTGCGGCGGAGGGGGTGCAGGAGGAAGTGTTGCGTCAGGACATTGATGACGTACTGGCCCAATACAATATCCTGCTGGCGCGGGAAAAGGTGTCGAAGAGCCCTGCCCTGCTGCACCGGGATTTGGATTTATCCATTCGCATTGTCAGGGATTATTTGAGCATGAATCTTGAGGAAATTGTGGTGGACAATCGGGATGTGTACAACCGTATCAGGGAATTGCTCGATACTTTGTCCGTGGCGGTACCTAAGTTGTTGTTGCAGGAAGAGGATATTTTCAGTTGTTACGGATTGAATGAGGCCATTCAGGAGACAACGAGTCATGTGATTGCCTTGCCCGGGGGCGGTTCTTTGGTCATTGACCATACGGAGGCCATGACGGTGATTGATGTGAACAGCGGCAGTTTCAATGCCCGGGACAATATGGAAGAAACGGTTATGGAGATAAACAAGCAGGCGGCGGTGGAAATTGCCCGTCAGCTGCGGTTGAGGGATATTGGCGGCATTATCGTTGTGGATTTCATTGATATGCATACGGATGCCCATAAACTGGAAATTATGACGGTGCTGCAGGACGCCTTGGAGAATGACAGGATGCGCCCAAAGGTACAGGATATTACGGTGCTGAACCTGGTGGAGATTACACGGAAAAAATCACGTCAGAACCTTTCCAACACCCTCTATAGGGATTGTCCCGTTTGCGGTGGCAGCGGTCAGGTGTTCGGGGAGGATACGGTTATTATGGATATCCGTCGCCGTTTGGACAGGTTGACGGGTCAAAGGACGGAGAGAAAATATTTGTTGCAGGTTCATCCCTGGTTGCAGGACATGCTGAGGGATAGGGATATCAAGGAATGGGAAAAGGAGTTCAACTGCTCATTGACCGTGGAATTCCGGTGGGATTTGCATCATAATTGTTTCCAAATATTAGATAATTCGGTGTCAAGCATTTTCGAAAATGTCCCAAAAATGACTGATTATTAGCCCCGAATC
>JAKSOM010000249.1 GCA_024405585.1 Acidaminococcaceae bacterium
TGCCCATCCAAAATACTTCGTGCGGTATCCGTTATCGGCTCGTTAAAATCGTCTCCATCAACCAAAACGGTGTACAAGCCTGTAATGGATCCTTTATCACTGCGACCTGCACGCTCTAAAAGCTTTGGCATCTCCGCATATACACTGGGGGGATAACCCCTTGTAACCGGTGGCTCTCCGGAGGCCAAGCCTATCTCTCTTTGGGCCATGGAAAAACGGGTAAGGGAGTCCATCATCAAAAGAACATCCCGTCCCTGATCTCTGAAATACTCGGCTATGGCGGTGGCGGTCATGGCAGCCTTTTTTCTGATAAGGGCAGGTTTGTCGCTGGTGGCCACCACCACCACTGACCTGGCCATACCCTCCGGCCCCATATCATTTTCCACACATTCCCTACCCTCACGTCCACGCTCCCCTATAAGGGCGATGACATTGATATCCGCCTTGGTATTCCGGGCAAACATACCCATAAGTGTACTTTTGCCCACACCGGACCCGGCAAATATTCCGATACGCTGTCCCTTGCCAACGGTGATAAGCCCGTCCACAGCCTTAACCCCCAGGGGAAGAACCTCTGAGATAATAACCCTGTCCATGGGATCAGGGGGAGGAGCATCACATGGATAGGCATCTCTTATGGGCAGATCCTTAACATCTGTGGGACGACCTATACCGTCCACGGTATGCCCCAGCATAATATCTCCCACCGGGATCATAAGGGGTTTGCCGGTATTCTCCACAACACATCCGATACCCACCCCGTCCATAACATCAAAGGGCATAAGCAAAAGGCGATTGTCTACAAATCCAACCACCTCTGCCATAACAAACTGTTCTTCATTGATGATAATCTTACAAAGATCGTTAAGCTTTGCGTCAGGCCCCAGGGATTCCACCGTAAGACCCACCACCTTAACTACCTTTCCCAGATTTTCCACCAAGGGAATATCCAATACTTTGTAATATTTGTCCTTATCTATCATTGTGCACTAAGAATCCTTAGATTTTTGGTAAGCTCATCAAGCTGCACATCAATACCGCAGTTTATAATCCCACCGTCGGTTTCGATCATACAGCCATCCTCCATAAGGGGATCCGTAATAATATCCAAAAC
>JAKSOM010000025.1 GCA_024405585.1 Acidaminococcaceae bacterium
CCCCTGCTTCGCCAGCCCCCTCAAAGGGGGCATGAATTACAGTGAAGAGGCGGATGTGAAAAGCGGGTTTGCGAAAACTCGCAAACCCGCATAATTGCTTGGTACGCCTGAGAGGAATCGAACCTCCGCACACGGCTCCGGAGGCCGCTGCTCTAATCCACTGAGCTACAGGCGCTTAAAGTTTTTTTATTATACTACCTTGCCGATTTTTTGGCAAGGGGTTATAATAAATAATTATGAGTTATGAAATTATTCCTATCAAAACAAATATTCTTACCCATCATGACGATATCGTAGATGCCATCGTAAAATATGGCGGCGACAGTATCGGCCCTCATGATGTGGTTTGTGTGGCAGAAAGCGTAGTGGCCATTACCCAGGGAACCGCCCTGCGCTGCGACCAAATCAGGCCCGGTTTCTGGGCCTTTGCCATCAGCCGGCTTTTCCCTGCCAAGGGCAGCATTTCCAGCCCCTATTCCATGCAAATGCTGATGAATTACAGCGGCACATTGCGGGTAATGGCCGGCGTAGTGCTGGGTACCCTGGCCAAATGTGTTGGGGTGGCGGGGGTGTTCTACCGTACCGCCGGCTACCAGGCCCGGCTGATTGACGATGTGACCGGTACCATGCCCCCCTTTGACAAGCATATTGTGCCCGGTCCGGAGGACCCTGTGGGCGTAAGCGAGAGAATCAAAGCCGCCACCGGTGCCTTCGGCGCCTGTGTTGCAGATGTAAACGACCTGAAGCGGAGCCATATTCTGGGTACCAGTACCGGGGTGGACGGGGCTTTGGTGGCCCAAATCCTTATTGACAATCCTTTCGGCAACGACAGCCAGAAGACCCCCATCTGCATAATCAAGAACTATGTCAAGGAATAGGGAGGGAAGGCAAGAATGTTTATCGATCTTTTTTTCGGGGATGCCAAGTTGAAATTGGATGTGGCCAGCCACAGCAAACCGGTGGCAGTGCCGGGGGATTCCGCCCACAAAAACTTCGTACAGAATTACGAGGTCACCATCCCTTATAAAAATGTCGGCAGCCAGGAGCTGACGATTTTGGATGCCTGGGCCAGAGTGTATTTGCCCGACGAGCAATACGCCGAGCTGACCATCAGCCATCACCTCCAGGACTCCTCCAAGCCCCGCAAGGATGACTATTTTGAGGCCATGCTGATGCCTGCGGGCAAGGGCGGCCAACTGGTGCTGAAACTGCAGGTTATTGCCAGGAACTACACCGGTGCTGAGGATGAATTGGCCAAGGCCATTGCCGCTTGTCCTGAGTTTGATGTGGCCGTTTACGCCGAGTGCCGGGGCAGGGGCAGGATTTTTGTCGAGAAAGATATTTTTACACTGAAACTGAATTGAATTTCGTATCGGAATCCCTTTCCGCCTGGGGACGAATTGCAGCGGCGGCTGCCCAGGGCCAACCCGTAGTCATTTACGGCACCGGCAACGGGGCAGACAAGATTATAGATTTCTGTGAGAGAAAACATATAGCCGTGGCCGGTATTTTTGCCAGCGACGGCTTTTGTCATGGGAAATTGTTCCGGGGAATCAGGGTGGAAAGTTACGGCGACATCACGGCCCGACTGGGGCGGGATTTTCTGTTGGTAATCGGTTTCGCTTCCGAATTGCCGGAGGTGCTGAACCGCTTCCGGGAACTGGACAAACTTCACCCCACTGTTGCCCCCCATCTGGGCCTTTATTGCGAAGAAAACCTTGATGGAGCATGGCTGGAACATTATGAGGGGGAATTGCGGGCCGCCCATGCCCTGCTGGGGGACGAACTCAGCCGAAAGGTTTTTCTGGATATGCTGAACTACAAGTTCAGCGGCCGGCTGCATTACCTGTTTGACCACGCCACCAAGCGGAAGGATGACCTGCGACTTTTGCAGCTGACGGAGCGGGAAACCTACTACGACCTGGGGGCCTATGACGGGGACACGGTCAAAGAATTTCTGCAGGCCACGGACAACCGCTACAGCCATATCGCAGCAGTGGAACCGGACGCAAAAAATTTCAGCAAATTGCAACTCTTTGCCGCCGCCCTTGATCCCACCAAAGTAACAACCGTCAATGCCGCTATTTGGCATGAGGAAGGAAATATCGCTTTTACCAACCAGAGCGGACGGGCCGCCCATATCAGCACCGGACAGAAAAGCGTACCCGTTGCCGCCACCACCATTGACCGGCTCAGCGCCGTTACCAGCACCTTTCCCAGTTATATCAAAATGGATTTGGAGGGTTGCGAAAAGGAGGCCCTGCAGGGCGGGGCTGTCACCATCAGACGGCATAAGCCCAAGTTGCTGCTGGCCGGCTATCACTACAACGAGGATTTGTTCAGAATTCCCCTTATCTTGAAAAAGTTGCGGCCTGATTATCAGATTTTCTTACGCAAACATCCCTATGTGCCGGATTGGGAAATCAACTTCTTGGCAATATAAAAATCCTGTGGACGAGCCACAGGATTTTTTTGTGTAAAATTTTTAGTAAATGCCACGCATCTTCATCGGCATTGCCATCGCATTCAAAGCCACAATATACGCAGCCACACGCATGGTTACGCCATACTTCTTGGATGCCTCATAAACATTCTTAAATGCTCGCTTCATCATCTCGGTCTGTTTTTCAACAACCTCTTCCTCACTCCAGAAGTAACGGTACAAATTCTGTACCCACTCGAAGTAAGAAACGGTAACACCGCCACCGTTAGCCAGAATATCAGGCACAACAAAAATTCCTTTTTGTTCAAATACTGCATCTGCTTCCGGAGTGGTAGGACCGTTAGCGCCTTCAACAATCATGGTTGCCTGCACCGCATCCGCATTTTCACCGGTCAGTTGCAGCTCCATAGCACAGGGTGCCAGAATAGTTACGGGCAATGCCAGCAACTCCGCATTGGTAATCTCTTTCGTGCCGGGGAAACCTACAACGGTCTTGTTGGCTGCCACATATTCGTCCAACGCCTCAAAGTCCAATCCGTCCTCACAATAGATGGCACCCTTCACATCAGAAACTGCAACAACCTTGCAGCCGCGTTTTGCAAAAAGCTTGGCGGTCCAGCTGCCCACATTACCATAACCCTGAACGGCAACAGTTGCCTTCTCCGGATCAATGCCGTTAACATACATAGCTTCAAAAGCCGCAACAACAACACCCATACCGGTTGCCGCAGTACGGCCTTCGGAACCGCCCATGCCCAAAGGTTTGCCGGTGATGAAGCCAGGTTCATACTGATTCTTAATTTTGCTGTATTCATCCATCATCCAGGCCATAACCTGACCGTTGGTGTTCATGTCGGGAGCGGGAATATCCAGTTTCTCGCCGATACAGGGGGCAATACGGTCGATGTAACCACGGGTCATACGCTCCAGTTCGCCCTTGCTCATTTCCGCAGGATTACAAATAATGCCGCCTTTGCCGCCACCGTAAGGCAGGCCGGCAACAGCACATTTGCAGGTCATCCAAAAACTAAGGGTTTTAACCTCATCCAAATTTACGCTGGGATGATAGCGCACTCCGCCCTTGGCAGGTCCCAACACAGTACTATGCTGGGCACGGTAACCGGTAAACACTTTCAGGGAACCGTCATCCATGCGCACGGGAATATGAACTTCCAACACGCGCTCCGGTTCTGCAATGATGGCAGCAGCGCCCGGGTCTAATTTCATGGCCTTCTCAGCAGCAGCCATGGGGACTTTCGCCATATCAAATAAGTTCATAACATCATCTCCTTAAAAAAAAGTTGCCTAAATTATAATAATAGGCAACTTCCTTGTAAAGCAATAAATCAAGTGTATACAGAATACCCCGCGTTTTGTAAATAACTTAACGAAATACCCTGTTTTGTTACTCAGCCCTGCATAATGTCGGTGTAGAGTTTTCCGAAGTCAATCCCTTCAATAACCTTGCCCCGATATTGCTGTTCCAGGGCCCTGGCGGCACGCCGCATACTGTGGCTGGTAATGCCGCTTTCCTCGCTGAGTTTCACTTCCACATAAGCAGCGAGATTGTCGCAGGCCTTCATAACACTGTCCCCGGCAAAACCCTGGGTCAGCCGCAACATATCCGGACGCCATAATTCCGGCAACAGGGGCAATATCTTCTGACAAATAAGTTCGTTCTCAATCTGCTTCAACACTTCGTCCAACCCGGCCACATTCCGCTTGATGGGACTCACAATGTCCCTGGTCAAGACCTCCGGCAAATCGTGGAACAAACCCTGCCAGAAATCTTCCATGGTTACACCATCATCCCGATTACGCTGCAGATTGCACATATAACCGAAAAGCGCCACAATCAAACTGTGTCCCAACACGCTGGTACTGGGCAACCTGGGAGATTGGGCCCAACGGCGCTGGTAACGGAGTTGCCCCGTAAGATCCACAAAATTCTTGGTGGGGCCGCGGAAAGTTATCTGTCTTACCCCCGCCAAATCAGCATGGCTCAGCAGCTCCGTCTCAATTTCCCCTTTGGTTTCCTCAATGCCGTACCTGCCCTCATTCAGCCGGTAGATGATGGAAAATTCCCACTGGGTAGCCAGATAGTGGGCCGCCTTGACCAAACGCTTTTCCAAATCATTTTCCTGCCCGTCAAACCACTTGGTCATCCTTGCCCTAAGACCCCTGTCCAAATCCGGAACCCTTAAATCCACCTGCTTATAGACCCAGGCATTCAACTCCTTGCCGCATTTATTGGCCAATTCATGGAACACGGGAGGTTTGATGTCCGTCAAAAAGGAGCGGTGGATATATTCAAAAATCAGCCCTTCCACCAACACACGCCACTGAATCTTTGCCCCCGCATCCTCCTCGTGCCTGGCAAGGACATAAAGAATCATGGCCTTATGGGCCTGTTTGTCAAGTTCCGTAAAACCGTCCACACGAATATGGTCGTTCCACCTTTGCATGGAGGCGGCCTCATAAAAAAACTCAACAATATTTTTCGTCAACATAATTGCACCTGCAAAAAAGCCGCGTCAAAACGCGGCTTTTCCCTTATCAGATCAATTCGATGATAGCCATTTCGGCAGCATCACCACGACGGGGACCCTTGCGGTAAATGCGGGTGAACCCACCATGCCGCTCCTTGTACGTGGGAGCAATCTCTTCGAACAGCTTCCGTACAACCGCCTCGTCCTGAAGCTCGGCAATCGCCTGACGGCGTGCAGCCAAAGTGTTCTTCTGTGCCAAGGTAATCATAGCGGCGCTATGTTTGGCAACTTCCTTCGCTTTAGTAATGGTCGTCTCAATGCGGCCATACCTGAAGAAAGAAACCAGAATGCTACGGAATAAGGCCTTGCGGTTGCCGCTGTTGCGGCCCAATTTTCTATAGAACATTTTATTCCATATCTCCTTCCACTAATCTAAAGTGCATACCCATGCCCAACAGTTTTTTCTTAATCTCTTCCAAGGACTTCCTGCCCAAGTTACGGATTCTCATCATATCGTCTTCCGTCTTCTTGCAAAGCTGCTCAACGGTATGAATGCCGGCCCGGCGCAAGCAATTGGTGCTGCGTACGGAAAGGTCCAAATCCTCAACACTAATCGTCTCATCCCCCTGATCCCCTGCCAAAATGCCATCCTCCATATCGGATTGGATAACCAGGTCTTGAGTGGTACGGAACATCTGCATATATTCCTGCAAAATCGCACTGGCATGGTCCACCGCCAAAACAGGGTCAATACTGCCGTCCGTCCAAACTTCCAAAGTAAGTTTGTCGTAGTTGGTCATATTGCCCACACGGGCATTGGTCACACCAAATTTTACACGGATAACAGGAGCATAAATGCTGTCCACGGGAATGGTGCCGATAACGCTATTGAAGTCCTTGTTCCTTTCGGCAGGAACATAACCAACACCACGGTTGATGAATATGTCCATCTTCAGTTCGGCACCTTTTTCCAAGGTCGCAATATGCAGATCCGGATTCAGTATCACAATGTCACTGGGACACTCAATGTCTCCCGCAGTAAGTTCACCCGCCCCCTTGAAATCGACGTGGAGAACTTTTTCATCCACACCTTCATCCTCGGCCCTGAAGTTCAGGCCTTTGACGTTAAGAACGATATCGGCCACATCCTCCCTCACTCCGGGAATGGTGGTAAACTCGTGAAGAACTCCATCTATCTTGATGTGGGTAACCGCAAGCCCGTCCAAGGAACTCAGCAGCACACGACGCAAACTGTTGCCAAAGGTGATGCCAAAACCACGTTCCAACGGCTCCCACACAAATTTGCCATAACACCTATCATCACTGATAAATGTCTCTTTCAGCTCAGGTTTAACAACTTTAATCATATCGTATCACACTCCTCTCATTTGTTACACCACGCAACAATTTCTCCTCGACTCAGCCAACAGCCATCAGCCATCAGAATGAAGTAAAATCCGCACACCGCTGACTTCCCTAACACCTGAAACCTGACACCTGAAACCTGACACCTAAGGCCTGTATTACTTGGAGTACAACTCGACGATGAAATGCTCCTCGATAGGTACATCAATTTCTTCACGGAGGGGGAATCTTTCGATTTTGGCACCCATGTTGGCTGCATCAACAACCAACCAGGCGGGTACTGCCGCCTTGGCCAATTTCTCATCCATACCCTTGAAGTATTCCTTGCTGCGGCTTGCCTGGGCAACTGCCACCACATCACCTGCATCAAGCAGGCAGGAAGGAATGTCAAGGCGCTTGCCGTTGACGGTAACATGACCGTGACGAACAATCTGGCGTGCCTGACGACGGGTGGTTGCCAAACCCATACGGTAAACCACGTTGTCAATGCGCCGCTCCAACAGAATCAGAATGTTGGCACCGGTAATGCCTTCCATCTTCTTCGCCTTGTCATAATAGCTGCGGAACTGACGCTCCAAAACACCATAAATGAATTTTGCTTTCTGTTTTTCATTCAGTTGCAAGCCGTATTCGCTTTTCTTCTTGGTCATACGGCGAATCTGACGCTTAGAGGTCTTGTTAACACCCAAAAATTGAGGTTCCAGCCCCAAGCTTCTGCAACGCTTCAAAACCGGACTTTTATCTAATGCCATTATTCACTACCTCCTATTATACGCGACGACGTTTGGGCGGACGGCAACCATTATGGGGAATGGGAGTAACATCTCTGATTGCTGTGATTTCCAGGCCGCCGGCTGCCAATGCACGAATTGCGGACTCACGGCCGGACCCCGGGCCTTTAACATAAACATCAACGCTTTTCAAACCATACTCCAAGGCATTCTTAACAGCAACTTCAGCCGCCATCTGAGCAGCAAAAGGAGTAGATTTACGGCTGCCCCTGAAACCCATTTCACCTGCAGAAGCCCAAGCCAACGCTTTGCCTTCCGTATCGGAAATAGTGATAATGGTATTGTTGAAAGTGCTGCGGATATGGGCTACGCCCGTAGCAACTTTTCTAAGAATCTTCTTCTTACCAGTTCTACCTGCCAAATTAAGTCACTCCCTTCTTATTTCTTTTTTGCGCCGGGTGCCTTTTTCGGTCCCTTGCGTGTACGAGCATTGTTCTTGGTATTTTGACCGCGAACGGGCAAACCTGCACGATGACGGCGACCGCGATAAGAACCAATTTCAATCAAACGCTTGATATTCATTTGTTCTTCACGACGAAGGTCACCTTCCACCTTGATTTCATCTTTTTCGATGACTTCACGGATCTTGGCAACTTCTTCTTCGGTCAAATCACGCACACGAGTATCAGGATTGATACCGGTCTTGGCGAGTATTTCCCTGGAAATGGCCAGGCCAATCCCATAGATGTAGGGAAGTGCATACTCAATTCGTTTGTCTCTCGGCAAATCGACACCACTAATACGTGCCATTATCTATACCTCCTCTTAACCTTGCTTTTGCTTGTGCTTGGGGTTCTCGCAAATTACCATGACCCTGCCTTTGCGTTTGATAACCTTGCACTTTTCACAAATCGGTTTTACAGACGGTCTAACTTTCATAATCGTATTCCTCCTGTAACTTATTTGAAACGATAGGTGATTCTGCCGCGATTTAAATCATAGGGAGTTAATTCCACCGTAACCTTATCTCCCGGGAGAATCTTTATAAAATTCATACGAATCTTACCGCTGATATGAGCAAGAATAACATGCTTGTTTTCCAGCTCCACTTTGAACATCGCATTGGGCAATGCTTCCAGGATTACACCCGTAACCTCGATAACATCTTGTTTCGACATTGGGTCCTCCTTCAGGCCTTTCCAAGAGCGTTCTTAACATCCCCATAAACCTTGTCCATATCCTGCAAACCGTCCACCTCTTTGTAGATGCCGGCTTTTTTGTAATAGTCGAACAAAGGTTCTGTCTGTGCGTGGTAGGCCTCAAGACGGTTTTTCACCGTGGCTTCCTTGTCATCATCACGCTGATAAAGGACACCGCCACATTTGTCGCATTTGCCTTCCGTCTTGGGTGCATTGAACCGGGTATGGTACGTTGCTCCGCATTCCTTGCAAATCCTGCGGCCGATGACACGGCCCACCAACTCACTGTCGGGAACACTGATGTTGAGCACCACATCCAATTTTTTGCCCATATCTGCCATAATCTTGTCCAAAGCTATGGCCTGTTCCAAAGTCCTGGGGAATCCGTCCAACATAAAATCCTTGCTGCATTCGGGCTTTGCCAAACCCTCACGCACCACCCCGATAGTGACTTCATCAGGAACAAGTCCACCGGCATCCATGTATTTCTTCGCTTCCTTACCCATTGCAGTACCTGCCTTAACTGCTGCACGGAACATATCTCCTGTGGAAATATGGGGAAGTTGAAAATCCCGGATAAGCCGTTCTGCCTGGGTGCCTTTGCCTGCACCCGGAGGTCCCATTAATAGAATATACATAAATCCTCCTACTTCATGAAACCATGATAATGCCTCATGATTACCATACTTTCCGCCTGCTTCAGCGTTTCCAACGCCACCCCGACTACGATGAGCAATGCCGTGCCGCCGAAATAAATACCTTCGATATGGGTAATCCATCCGACGATATTTGGTGTCAGTGCAATAATGGCTAAGAATATCGCACCGGCCAAAGTGATTCGGCTCATGACATAATCCAAGTAATCGGCCGTGGGCTGACCCGGTCTCACCCCGGGAATAAAGCCGCCATTCTTCTTCAAACTTTCACTCAAATCAGGAATGTTCAGCATTACCGCCGTATAGAAATAAGTGAAGAAGATAATCAGAATGACATACAGTGTGGTCTGCAGGGGCGTACCCCAACGCAAATATTCGGCAAACTGCCGAACTGCAGGAACATTCACGAACTGGGCGATGGTTGACGGGAACATCAACACGCTGGATGCGAAAATGACCGGCATAACGTTGGCAGCATTTATCTTCAAGGGTAAATAGCTGCTGGAACCACCATAACTTTTGTTGCCCACAATGCGTTTGGCATACTGGATAGGAACCTTGCGTATCCCTTCGGTAATCACCACCACAAAGGCGATGACAGCCAGGGCCAATGCCGCGAACAAGATTACATTAACCAGATTTACCGTGCCTGCGTTCAAATATTGGATAATTATCTGCAGCCCGTCAGGAACCCGGCTCACGATACCCGCGAAGATGATGAGCGAAATACCGTTGCCAAGCCCTCTTGCGGTCATCTGTTCGCCGATCCACATCAGAAGCATAGAACCGGCGGTGAGGGTGAGGGCGATTAAAAGCATAGGTCCTATGCCTGGGTTACTAACCGCCATCCGAAGGCCGTAAACCATACCCAGTGCCTGCACGAAACAGAGAAAAACTGAAAACTGTCTCGTCAGCCGGTTGGTTTTCTTGAAACCTTCCTCACCTTCCTTAGACCACTGTTCCAAAGTCGGAACAACAACCTTCAGCAACTGCAAAATAATTGAGGCATTAATGTAAGGGGTAATGCTCATAGCAAAAATGGAAAACTTGCTTAATGCACCGCCGCTGAACATATCCAACAGCCCGAACAAACTGCCGCTGTTGAACAACTGCTCAATCACCTTGGGGTCCACACCGGGCACCGGAATATGGGCACCCATGCGGAACATGGCGAACATGGCAAGAGTAAAACATATTTTGCGTCTGAGCTCAGGAACTTTGAAAACATTTGCAAACTCGGATAACATTGATTACCTCTTTCTGCAGAATAGTTTTCAAATAACCTCTACCTTACCGCCTGCAGCAATAATTTTTTCTTCTGCTGCCTTAGAAAAACCGCTTGCCTGAACGGTGAGCTTCTTGGTGAGTTCACCTTTGCCCAGGAACCGGATACCGTCCCGAATGTTCTTCACAACACCCTCTTCGATGAGCAGAATACCATCTACAACGGTGCCGTCATCAAAACGGTTCAGGACGCTGACATTGAGCTCGGTATATTCCTTACCGAACTTGTTATAGAAACCACGTTTCGGCAAACGCAGGTACAAAGGACGTTGACCGCCTTCGAAACCGGGACGCTTAACACCGCCGGAACGGGAATGTTGGCCTTTTTGGCCCTTACCGGAGGTTTTGCCCAAGCCGGAACCCAGGCCACGACCTACACGGATATGTTTCCTTTGGGAACCTTCAACAGGTGCCAGTTCATGTAAGTACATCTTTTACCCTCCTTAGGCCTTTTCAACCTTGACGAGATGTTCAACCTTGTGAATCATCCCACGAATGACCGGATTATCCTCCTGCTCTGCAGTGGAACGGATCTTGCCCAAACCAAGTGCACGAACAGTCAACCGCTGGTCTTTGGTATAACCGATTAGGCTTTTAACCAAAGTAAGTTTCAACTTTGCCATAATCTCGTTCCTCCCAT
>JAKSOM010000250.1 GCA_024405585.1 Acidaminococcaceae bacterium
CATCCAGCCCGTCCCTTGTCTTACTGCTGATATTGAATAATGGAAAACCCTTTAATTCACCCTTTTCAATTTGCAAAGGCAAATCATTTTTGTTGAGAACAAGCAAAGTATTTTCGGGGTTAAGAAGTTTTAACAAATCCCTGTCTTCGCTTGTCAGTTGCATACTGCCGTCCAATACACATAATACCAATTGTGCGTTTCCCAAAGCGGAACGGCTCCGCTCCACACCGATTTTTTCCACATAGTTATCCGTGTCATGAATACCGGCAGTGTCTGACAAAATCACAGGTACGCCGTTCAGCAAAATCTGCTCCTCAATCACATCCCGTGTGGTGCCCGCATAGGCAGAAACTATGGCACGTTCCTCTTCCAAAAGAGCATTAAGCAAACTGGATTTGCCCACATTGGGTCTGCCGACAATGGCTACCCGCAACCCTTCCCGAAGGATTTTTCCTGTATGCCCCGTAGCCAGCAACTGCTCCAACCCGTCTTTAACTTCTGTAATATTTTTTTGAGTGTCAGAATAGGTTACATCTTCAATATCGTCTTCGGGGTAATCAATTTTGGCTTCCAAATTGACAATGATATCCACTAAGTTGCCACGCAATTTTTTTATTTTAGCGCTCAGTTCCCCCTGCTGGGTACGCAGTGCCATTTGTAATGCGGTTTCACTTTTGGCACGGATAATATCCATCACCGCTTCCGCCTGTGTCAGGTCAATTCTGCCATTGAGAAATGCCCTCTTGGTGAACTCCCCCGGCTCCGCCATCCTTGCCCCGTTTGCCAAACACAAAGCCAAAATTTTTTGCAACGCCGCCACCCCGCCATGACATTGGATTTCCACCACATTTTCCGCAGTGTAGGAATGGGGCGAACGCATAAACACCGCCAGCACCTCATCCACTGTTTCCCCGCCGTCCGCCACATGATTATATTCCATGTGCCGGTGCTGGCCGCTCAATGGTTTCGCCATTATTTTGTTAGCAATAGCCAGAGCATTTTCACCGCTGAGCCGCACAATCCCCACCGCCCCTTCACCCAGAGCCGTGGTAATGGCAACTATGGTATCCGCCCCTAAATCCTGCATACTTATCTCCTATGTGAAAAAAAGCCC
>JAKSOM010000251.1 GCA_024405585.1 Acidaminococcaceae bacterium
CCTATCCCCCCATGGATTATATCAAGAATTTTGTGCCCGTTTTCCCTATTCTGAAACGGATGACCAACTCCGGACCATCGGTGAAATTGAATCTGATTTAGCCGCCGGAAAACCTATGGACCGATTGGTGTGTGGGGATGTCGGCTTTGGCAAAACAGAAGTTGCTATGCGGGCGGCCTTTTTGGCTGTCATGGCCGGATATCAGGTGGCCGTGATTGCCCCCACAACACTATTGGCCCGCCAACACGCCCATAATTTTACTGAGCGTTTTGCAGGATTTCCCATTCGTGTCGGGGCTTTGTCCCGCCTGATCAATTCGTCCACCGCTAAAAAAGTCAAACAGGAATTGGAAAACGGTACATTAGATATTATTGTCGGTACTCACGCCCTGTTGGCCAAGGACATCCATTTTAAAAATTTGGGATTGGTTGTGATTGATGAGGAACAGCATTTTGGTGTCAAACATAAGGAAAAATTGAAAGCTTTGCAATCCGGGGTGCATGTTTTAACCCTGACAGCCACCCCAATACCACGGACATTACAATTATCTTTGGCCGGCGTACGCCATCTGTCCGTTATTGCCACACCACCGGTGGATCGATTGGCGGTCAAAACCTATGTCATGCCCTTTGACCCCGTTGTGATGAAGGAAGCCATCTTGCGTGAGCATTTCCGGGGTGGACAAACTTTTGTGGTCGTCCCTCGCATCTCCTATATGGCTGAAGTTTATGAGGCATTACATACCCTGCTTCCCGATATTAAAATTGTCCAAGCCCACGGCCAAATGCCCGCCACTCAGTTGGAAAAGATTATGCCCTCCTTTACGGCGGGGGATTACGATGTCTTGTTGGCCACCAGTATTATTGAATCCGGATTAGACTTACCCGCCGTCAATACCATGATTGTCTATCGGGCCGATATGTTCGGATTGGCGGCACTCTATCAGTTGCGTGGTCGTGTGGGTCGTGGCAAACAAAAGGCCTATGCCTACTTAACCACCGATGGAAATTTAAGTTCCAATGCCCGTAAAAGCTTGGAAGTCATGCAAAAATTGGATAGTTTAGGGGCCGGCTTCATGTTGGCCAGCCATGATTTGGATATACGCGGGGCGGG
>JAKSOM010000252.1 GCA_024405585.1 Acidaminococcaceae bacterium
ATAAATTTCTCTTTTTTGCAGGAATGATTTGCATTTCCTTCCACGCTGTGTTATGATGAAACTGATAAGTTAGGCATTATATCCTTTAGCCGCACAAAAGCGGTATGGATTTTTTGCCTCTGGATATACTATATGGGACATTTTATTACACTTTGAAGTGAGGGTCTGTACCTTGACGAAATATATTGTTCACGGGGGAAATCCCCTGTTTGGTGAAGTGGAAATCAGCGGCGCCAAAAACGCCGCGGTTGCTATTATCCCTGCCGCTTTGATGGTAAATGGCATCTGCCGCATTGAAAATATTCCTCAAATCGCTGATGTAACTGCCATCTTAAAGATTCTGGAACAGCTTGGCTCCAATGTCCGCACCATCAATCGCCACACTGTGGAGATCGACAGCCGCCACATCCATACCACCAAAACTTCTTACGATCTTTCCCGCAAGCTCCGTGCTTCCTACTATTTGATCGGTGCTCTCTTAGGTCGCTTTGGTAAAGCCGAGGTGGCCATGCCGGGTGGTTGCAACTTTGGCGGCGTTCGTCCCATTGACCAACAGGTGAAAGGCTTCACTGCATTGGGCGCAACCGTCACCGTAGAAGGCGGCTTTATCAACGCCATCGCTTCTGGTGAACGTTTGACCGGCGCAAATATCTACTTAGATGTTGTTTCCGTTGGCGCAACCATGAATATTATGATGGCTGCGGCATTGGCGAAAGGTAATACCGTCATCGAAAACGCCGCAAAAGAGCCTCATATTGTTGATTTGGCCAACTTCCTGAACTCTATGGGTGCCAATATTCGCGGTGCCGGTACAGATACCATCAAGGTAACTGGTGTCGAGTCTCTGACCGGCGGTACCTATGCCATTATTCCCGATCAGATTGAGGCTGGCACTTACATGACCGCTGTGGCTGCCACAGGCGGACAAGTTTTGATCAAAAATATTATTCCTAAGCACATGGACTGCATTACTGCCAAGTTGCAGGAATGTGGCGTGGAAGTAGAGGAGCATGAGGACACTCTGTTGGTCCGCCGCTCCGGTACACTTCTCAAAACTAATGTCAAAACCCTGCCCTATCCCGGCTTCCCCACGGATATGCAGCCT
>JAKSOM010000253.1 GCA_024405585.1 Acidaminococcaceae bacterium
CCTATGTGGATGCCGGCTATAACGTGTTGGTGATTGATCCCCGTGCCCACGGAAAAAGTGACGGTCTTTATAATACCGTCGGCGGCAGCGAATCCCGGGATGCTTTGGCATGGGCGAAACTGATTATTGAACAGTACGGAATGAATACCGTATATTTTCATACCATATGTGTGGGATCGGTGGGTGCTATTTTGGCGCTGAACAGTCCCGATTGCCCCAAGCAGGTAAAAGGACTGGTGACCGAGGGGTGTTTTGCCTCTTTTCGTGAGACCTTTCGCCGCCACATGAAGGAATTGCACCGTCCGCTGTTTCCGGTGCTGGATCTGGTCATGCTGAATATTTGGCGGCACACCGGTACCAATCCGTTTGCCACTGCTCCGTTGCGGCAGGTCAAGCGTATGAAGAAGGATAAACGGGTGTTGTTCCTTTTCGGATGGCAGGATATTTTTTCCGTACCTCCCATGAGCCAAAAGCTGGTGGATGCCTGCACCGCCGAAGACAAAACGCTGGTGTGGTTTGACAAAGGCAGCCATTCTCATCTGCGGTTGACAAATCCCCGACAGTACGACGATGCCATTCGTGATTTTTTGGCTAAGGACCCCTCGGAGGAAGTAAATGCGTAAAGAACTGAAACGTCTGATCAAACAAAACTGCGAGGATCTGGAATCCTCGCCCCAAACCTTTGCTGATATATACCGTATTATTTTCCGTCCCCGTGACTACTTGTTGTGCGAAAGCTTTGACGGATTCCGGACCCATCAAATGACCTACGGACAGATGGCGGACCGTATTGAATCCATGGCCTCGGGGTTGTATGTAGCCATTGGGGCTACCCACGGTTATGTGGGACTGGAAATCGAAAACTGTCCCGACTGGATCGCCGCCTTTTGGGCCATACTCAAAAGCGGAAATAAGCCGTATCTGATCAACTGCCGCCATCCCCAAAGCCTTACCGAAGGTATTATAAAGACCCTGAACATCACCACCGTGGTGGGCAAGGACTCTACTCGTCTGCCGGTACGGTTTTTGTCGGTGGATGCGCTGCAGGGAACACAGCCTGTGCCGGACGTGTTTGAGGATGAAATCGCGCTGTCTACGTCGGCC
>JAKSOM010000254.1 GCA_024405585.1 Acidaminococcaceae bacterium
TGCCGTTTCAAGATGGTTTGTGCCTCCGCTGGCAGTGCTAATACTGCTGGCAGTGCTTGACCATTGTTTTCTCTTTCACACTATTGTCAAATTGCCCAATGCAAAATACCAATGTGGAGAAATTCCGCACATGGGATACGGCGGTTTCCGGCTCTGGGTAGGAAAAGAACAATGCGCGACAACTGGAGTTGCATATATCTTGCCAGTTGATGACAATGGCAAGCCATGTCCAAAGGGAATTGTCATCTACGGACCATACCTGGGAGAAAACATTGCGGACATCGGACGTCTGCCATCCTGGCTGAACAATTTGGCCGCAAAATACGGGTATCTGGTATTCTCCATAGCCCCTCACAACAAGCGAGGTGACATACAAGGCCCTGATTATTACGGAAATGAAAATTCCGGCTGGGACAAAATATTTTTTCGCGTTGCCGAACACCTCCGACGCCAGTTCAACATTCCAAAGGGGCAAATGAAAATGATAGGACAATCCGGTGGCGGAAGCATGGTGCAAAGGCTACACGCAAAACACCCCGCCTTGTTTTCATCCGTTGCGTGGGCCAATGGCGCAAATTTCAAGCTTTATGAACACACTGGAACAGGAAAAATATTGGGAATATCAAATTGGAGTGACGGCGGAGCTCCTGATACCGAAGAGATAATCAATCAAGCCATTTCCAACGGATATGACGCTACTTTTCTTGCCTGTCCGCCTATGTTCTACCCCGACAAGGGCGTTACTGACAGGCACACGGCCTGGGATATGTCATTCAATTTGCTGGTAGATTTTACTGGAGAAAATCCTGACTGGATGCGCCATTTGGCTTTTCAACCGCCAAAGCATTTTTCACCCTGTTCCGCCAATCCGCGCCGGCCTGCTTTGGATATTCTGCACCAATGAACTGCTCTCAGAAAATGAAAGCGCAATCAAAACTCTCGCCTGGGAAGCCTACAACTGCGATTTTCAAATCATCATAGCCCCCTGCATATCCCCGCAATCCCCTGAAATAGTAGACATACGGCAAAAAATCTGTTCAGATAACGACTTGCCATCATATGCACTTTCCGATGGCAGCACTGAAATTCCGGA
>JAKSOM010000255.1 GCA_024405585.1 Acidaminococcaceae bacterium
ATGGTGCCGTCCCGGACGGTGAGGACATGGCCGCGAAGTGCCAGGACATATGTGCCGCGGGGATGATCCCTGGCGAAATCGGCCACTGTGTAGCAGTCCGGGCATTCCATCGGGATAATATCGCGGATAAAACCGTGATCCCGGAGGTAGGCTCCCCATACGGCATTGGAACTGGGCATATCGCATAGCTCGTAGGCTTTGGCTGTCAGACCGGCAAAGGCAGCGTCCCAGGATTTATCCAGGGCTTTGCTGATTGCCCGCACTGTGCAGTCACCCACGCGGCTGCCTTTGGGGTTGGGGTTGTAATTTTGATAGGACACGGGTACCGCCTCCTTTGCCAAAATGGTATAAAAAAAGAAGCTGCACATGGGTGCAGCTTCGGTGCAGGATGAAAGCGGTATTCGCGCAATTTTTTTGCAATTTTTGAAAATAGTGCTTGACTTTTTATATAGCTAGTTATATAATATAACCATCAGGAGGGCATAGCCCGAAACAATAGGAGGAAACAACATGAGCATCTACGAAACAGTAAAAACCGTTAAGGGTCACAGCATTTACCGCATGAAGGGAAGCAAGGGCTTCTACCATGTGAAGGTAACAGCCAATTCGGAGGTTACCTTCCACACGATCAAGGCCGCAGCCGCCTGGATCGAAAACAACTTCTAACATCCCACCCGCCCCGGAGGTTACGAGGGCATAAAAAATAGGAGGAAATGAAAATGTTCAAAGCAACTGCAACGGTATTCAACATCAAAGAAAGCGAAAAAAGCTGGGAAGTTCTTATCGGGAGCCATTTTGAAACGCTGGAAGATGCTCAGTTTTATGTTGACGATTTCAGAAACACATATTTGATGTCTAATATTGTCGTTGTGAGCACCAGCATTCAGAAGATAGCCAAATAAGAAACATCCCGCCCCGGAGGTTACGAGGGCAAATAAACAAGGGAGGCTCAAACCCATGATCAACGCAACCGTCTATGTGATTTTAGCAGTCACGCTGCTTGTTGCCTTCTGGCCATAAGCAAAACCCCGCCCTTGACAGAAGGGCGGGGGATCTTATACAATGGCGAAGGGAGTGATGACAATGTACAG
>JAKSOM010000256.1 GCA_024405585.1 Acidaminococcaceae bacterium
GGCAAGGTGTCAAAGCCGAAAACTTCGCAACCGATGAGGATTGGAGCCCACAAGGTGTTGGTGGCACTTCCGAAAACCGCGGCATAGCCAAGGGCTGCTGCCAGGGGGAAGGGAAGTCCGAAAGTTGTCGCTGCGACAGTGCCCAAGGTTGCCCCGATGCTGAACAAGGGCGTTACTTCGCCGCCTTGGAATCCGGCTGCCAACGTGAGGATTGTCAGGAGAACTTTCAGGATCCAATCGTAGTTGTGAATGCCGGTGGCGACACCGTCTGCACCAATGAAACTCAAGTCAATTAAGTTGGTTCCCAAACCGGAATAACGCCCCTGCCAAAGCAACAGCAGAAGTACGGAAAGGACAACGCCCATAATGATAATTCGCTTCAGACCGTCGGGGAATTTCTTTGCCAAAAGATTTTTGGCCAGGCTCAGTAACTTTGCAAAACCACCGCCCACAACGCCGAACAAAACGCCAATCAAGGCAAGCTTAATAATGAAATTTACATCCAGAGTGCCGTTGCTCATAAAAAGTCCGGCAACATCCGCGCCCCCGCTTTCTCCCAGGAGACCGTTCAAGTCTACGCTGAATTTTTCCAGCCCCAGCATGCTGGAAGCCTTACAAGCCGCAAAGGCCGCTACGATTGCTGGGAGCAAGGCCATCAAATCCAAGTGCCCCACAATCAAAACTTCCAAGGCGAAAGCGGTTGCTGCCATGGGAACCTGGAAAAGTCCGCCGAAGCCTGCTGCCATGCCTGCCACCAGCATAATGTGGCCTGCATTTTCAAAAGGGAATTTCTTGCTGATGTTATGACCAAGGGTCGCTCCAATCTGTACGGCAACGCCTTCGCGACCTGCACTACCGCCAAACAAGTGGGTGAGCCAAGTGCCGACGGCAACCATGGGGATCAAACGGAGAGGAATGTGGTTTTCTTTGCCTTGACCGACTGAGAACACAACGCCCATTCCGCGTTCAGCACCACGACCCCATTTTTTGTAGGCACGGAAAATTGCCGCACCCGCAAGGGCCAATGCGGGGATAACATACAAGCGCTGCCCATCGCGTAAACCGCCTACAGCC
>JAKSOM010000257.1 GCA_024405585.1 Acidaminococcaceae bacterium
TGTGTCCTTTGCCTATTTGCAACAAAAGGGAATCACACGCAGTGAAGCCAAAAAACTGGCCATTCAAAAATTGGCCGAAGTCGGCTTAAAACCCGATATTGCCGATGTTTACCCGGCCGACTTATCCGGCGGTATGAAAAAGCGTGTCGGTTTAGCCCGTGCCATCGCCATCAATCCGGACACTTTGTTCTTTGACGAACCCACAACAGGGTTAGACCCAATCATGTCCGATGTCATCAACGATTTAATTGTGCGATGCGTCAAAAAGTTGGGGGCCACAGCCTTGACCATTACCCATGATATGCAAAGCGCCAAAAAGATTGCCAATCGAATTGCTATGTTGCATCAGGGTAAAATTATCTGGGTGGGAACTGGCAAGGAATTGGAGACCACCAAAAACCCCTATGTCCGTCAATTTGTAACGGGTTCAGCCAAAGGCCCCATCAAAATGGAAGTTCAGGTGAATGGATGAAAAAAACAACCCATTTTGTTTGTCAAAATTGCGGGGCTATTTATCCCAGATGGGCGGGACAATGTACTGCTTGTGGCCAGTGGAATACGATTCAAGAAGAAGCCGTTGCGACCACAGACAGTCCCACCGCAACGGGGGGACAAAATGGTCGGGTTATTCCCTTTTCGGATTTGCGTGGCGCCCCCGAAATTTTATTCCGCCTGAAATCCAACATTTCGGAATTAGACCGTGTTTGTGGCGGGGGATTAGTTCCCGGCTCTGTTATCTTGGTCGGCGGTGATCCGGGAATTGGGAAATCAACTCTCCTGCTCCAAACTGTGGCCCAATTAGCCAAGGGTGTTAATAAATCCGGATCCCCGACAAAGTGTGTTTATATTTCCGGCGAAGAATCCGTAGATCAGGTTCGCCTGCGTGCCCTCAGATTAGGATTGGCCGGCACCCCCATTGATTTGGCCAGTGAAACCCGCATCCGTGATATCGTTGCCACATTGGATAGCGATGAAAGTCCGGATATTGTGGTCATTGATTCCATTCAAACCATGTATAATGATGCGGTGGAATCGGCCCCGGGGACAGTGGCTCAAGTGCGCGCCTGCGGTC
>JAKSOM010000258.1 GCA_024405585.1 Acidaminococcaceae bacterium
GACACCTCTTGATTCCGACAATGCGAAGAAGCAGGGTGCTTTTCTCAATGCGAATAGGGAACTGAATGGGGACCGTTTTGAAGTTGTTCGTGGATCGTTCCTTGCCAAAACCATAAAGTGCAGAAAATGCGGGAACGAGATTCCGAAGCCTGAAGAGAAAAAGACTGACGTTAATATTTCCGTCCGCATGATTGGAGACTGTGTCAAGGGCCTTGTAGATTCCGTTGTTCTTGTCAGTGCCGACACGGACCTGATTCCTCCGTTGGAGTTTGTCCTGGATAATTTTAAGGACGTGAAGACTAAGGTTTACTTCCCGCCGATGAATTCCAGCAGGGATATTGTGGATCTTGGGCGCTCCAAGGGGTTCAAGGTTAAGGACCTTGCGAGCAATGCGAATATTTTCTATAGAGCGCAAATGCCTGAAAAAGTTGGACTTCATACGATTCCCGATGATTGGCGTCGCAGGCTTGCCGGTTCAAAGCCTTACTTCGAAACTCCAAAATTGAACAAGTGATTACTAACCGGGCCTGCGTTCGCGGGCTCGTTTTTGTTTGGTGGATGTTGGGTGGGCTTCTTCGCCACGGCCTTTGGCGTTTAGGGTTAAAGGTCTGGTGTGGTGGCTCCCTGGCGGCTTGTTGCTTGCCTTTGCTCGTTGTTTGTGACATTTTGTGTCTTGACGGGTGGTTCTTTAACCTCAATTATTTAACCGTCAAAACACGATAGAAACCGCTTAAAATAAGGATTTACGGCAATGTTTTAACTTTTAATTTTACTATTGAGTTTTGAATTTTAACTTTAACTTTTAACTTGTGAAAATGTTAAAAGTGTGGCGGGGGAGGGGTGCCGCGTGGCGTGACCTGGACTGATGGTTTGCCGTTGTTCTGGATGATGGGCACCCCCCGCGGGGTAGGCCCCCGGGTGTCAAAAGGGTTGCTACTGCTTGTGACTCCGATGGGGTGAGTCCGACGCGCCGCGTCCGCCGTTTGTGTGGATTTTTCGTTTGGGTTAAGGGGTGGGGTGGTGGTGGATTGTGCCTGGCATTGGGTGGACCGCCGCATCCAGTTCGGCGCC
>JAKSOM010000259.1 GCA_024405585.1 Acidaminococcaceae bacterium
CAAATTCAACAAATGCTGCACCATATACATAACCTGTTCCTTGGTGGCAGAACCGGTCCCCACCACGCTAATCTTAATCTGCATGGGGGTGAACTCCAAAATCGGCAACCCCTGATTGGCGGCGGCCAAAAGCACCACACCCCTGGCCTGCCCCACCGGAATCGCCGTAGTAACATTACGATTGAAAAAAAGCTTCTCGATACTCATCAGGTCGGGCTTGTAATGGTCAATCAGGGCGGAAATTTCCTCATAAATCTTCTTCAGCCGCAACTCCGGCTTCTCGCCCTTATCCGTAAACACCGCCCCGTACTGGACGGCCTTAATCCTATTCCCGATCTGCTCCACCACCCCGTAGCCGCAAATGGCCGTACCCGGGTCAATCCCCAAAACTAACACACTGAACCAACCTTAAGAAAAGGCAGGTGCCAAGCGCACCTGCCCGAAGTATCATTCCTCATCCGGCAGGTCTGCATTATGATAAACATCCTGCACATCATCGCACTCATCCAAATCATCCAGCAGTTTCTGCAATTTGACAGCAGCATCCCCCGCCAGGGCAACCGTATTATCCGGCACCAAAGTGATCTCCGCCACCTCGCACTCCAGCTTGTTCTCCTCCAAAGCGGCCATCACCGCCTCAAAAGCATCCGGCTCGCAGGTGACCTCAAAGCCCTCATCATCACCGGTAATATCCTCCGCACCGGCATCCAGCACCATCATCATCAAATCGTCCTCAGTCAAATCGGGGAAACTCTCCTTGGAAATGGCAAAGGTACCCTTGCGCTTGAACATCCAAGCCACCGCACCGGTAGCCCCCAAATTTCCGCCGTGATGGGTGAAATGGTGACGGATATCCGCAGCCGTACGATTGCGGTTGTCCGTCAGACAGGTGACCATCAACGCCACGCCGCTGGGACCGTAACCTTCATAGGTAATCTCTTCCCAGTTGGCGCCGTCAGTACCGCCCAAACCCTTCTGAATGGCACGGTCGATATTGTCTCTAGGAACATTCTTGGCCTTGGCCTTGGTCAAAGCCAGCTTCAACTTCATATTGCCGGTGGGATCC
>JAKSOM010000026.1 GCA_024405585.1 Acidaminococcaceae bacterium
AACTTCTTTTAGTCATGCAAAAGCAATCACATTTCGAAATTTTTCCAACAATTATAAGCATTACCGTCATTTTCCACTATCTGCACATTGGTTGTGTCCGTTATAGTGTTACGGATGGTGGAAGTGATGCCGCCGGCTGCTGCCGCCGAAGCGGTGGCGCTTTCACCCACGTTAATAATATTGTGGCTGTATCCGCCCACAATCATCTTGCCGCCGGATTTGAGTTTTGCCTGTGTCTTCACGGCAGACAACTTGCCATTTGCATCTTTGGTAAAGTTGCCATTTACATCTTTGGCAAAAGAACCGCCAATAAGGGTTTCGTTGCCAATAGTGACTTTGCTGTCAATACTGTTGCTCAACCCCGCAACGCCTACGCCTTTCATGGAACCGTACATCATATAATTGCTGTGCAAAGCGTCTTTCGTGCCGGTCTTTGTGGGGTCGGCAACCCCTTTATTTTGATTGAAATTGGTAGTGGTGAGAACATTTAAATTGCCGTCTGTTGTTATCGTGGCATTATTTAATTCCGTAACATTCAGCACATCCGTATAGGTACGGATGCCATTGCCGCTGCCGCCAAGAATGGCGCCGCCCCATCCCACACAGGCAATTTTGCTGTCCGTATTATGGTTTGCCCCAACCGTTACATTTCCGGAAGCCGTAATGTCACCGCTAAGCAAAAGTTCCGCAACGAAATTGGCATCATTCTTCACCCCGGCCGCCAAAGGCGTAATAGCAAGGGCAGAACCGGAATAAGCATTGGTTTCCATCGTGCCGGTCTGCTCCGTATGTGCCGTCAAATCAAGGTCATGCACTTTTAAGTTGTTGGCATCAAATTTCAGGGTTGCCTTGTTGTCAATGGTGTTCCGCACATAGTTAGTGCCGCCCAAATTGGCGGCAGTCGTTGTCACTCCGCCAATAACATCATTAAAACAAATATCACTGACAGATTTAACGCTAAGGTCTGCCCGTTTTCCGAAACTGTAACCTTCCGCATTAATCTTGCCAATTTGGGTATCCGCTTTGGCGGTGGAATTAACCCTGCTCTTATTTATTTCCACATTCAAAGCACCCACGGTTCCAAAATCTTCGTTGGCGTTCAAGGCAATGTCCTGAAAACCGTTGGTGATATCAATATCGTCACCTTTCAAAGTAACACCGTCTTTAATGCTCAAGGTGGCAGTGCTGTTCAAAGTTGATTGTGCCAAAGTGCCCCTTCCGTCAATGCCATCAAAACCATAGAAGCCCACAGTGGCACTTAAATTGTAGTTATCTCCTGTGGTTTTCTTCTCCTTGAAGTTGTCCAAGGTAATTTTCGTACCTTTCAGTTTGGAATTACTGCCTGTGCTGTCTATTTTCAAGGAGAAATTGCTCTTGTCCGTTACCTCTGCACTCAAATAGCCGGCGGAAAAAACGTCAAAGCCGGGAGAAAGAATTTCTGCTTTCAATGACCTTGTGTCTTTGTTCTTGATGACAAGTTCCCCATTTGTGGCGTGTAAAGTACTGCTGTCCACAGTTATATTAACTTTGTCACGGCGTTCCACAAATGCCTCATTGACACTTGCAAGTTCAGCAGCATTGGCCCGCACCGGTGTTGCCTTAGCCGAAATCTTGCCATCCGTCTTATTCACAAATTCAACCTTTTTACCTGTCAAAGTGGCATTGTTGACTGTAATACCAATGTTTTGGTCGGTGGTGACGAAATTGGTTATACCTGCACCTTTCACACCGAGTGCTTGCACTGACAATACTGAGGAATCCACCGTATCCTGCACATCCGTGCCTACCTCAATATCCCCGTTGGCATCGATTTCCACCCCTGACACTTTTGCCAGAATGCCTTTCTCCGTAACTGTACCTGAAGATGTTGTTGTGTGCTTAGTTAATACTCCCTTCGCCACTTCGTCTATATCTTTGTCAATATCATCATTCCCGGATGTTCCGCCATAGGTCTTTGTTTCGTCATTGTCCGTGCCTGTCGGCTCGGTAATGTCGCCGGAAGCATCAGGATTGTTGAAAAGCAAACCATAGCCATTATCGTCCGTATCATTACTGGACGGTTTGGTAATAGTATAACCGGTGGTATTCTCATTGCCCAAATTTATCCGTACCTTGGTACCTGCCGCCGTTACAAGGGAGAGGGAAATTGGATAAACAGCATCCGTAACCTTGGCATTTTCCTTTGCCAAAATCTGTACATCCCGGGCATAAATTTTCTCATTGTTGCTGCCGACCACTTCCGCCAAAGCGGTAGTATTCATGTTTTCTGTAACAATATTGGCACCCACAGTAATAGCGCCAACTCCAACATTCACTGCTGTAAAGTCATTTTTGATGTCATTGAGGGAAAGAACTTTCAAGTTTGCCCTCTGTTGGTTGTTTGTTCCAATATTACTGTCCTTCACAAGGGCACGTGCCGTACCGTGCAATTCATTGTTCCAAACCGCAACCCCTGCTTCAATGCCTATGGAAACGCCAACGCCTATTTCCTGTGCGTCCGTCTTAATTGTATTGGTGGCATTCACTTCATCCACATTGTTAGCAGTAAAATTGGTATCCGTAATACCCTTGTGGGTAATATCTGCAAAATCAACCAGTGCAAGAGTTTCCGCCCGGTCAGATACTGTATAGACATTGGCAAAAGCGGCAACATTCCCTAAAATATTTTTTATTGCTGCCCAAATTATCTTTTCGGGAGATGCATCTCCCGGAGCGAGTTGAAGTTTGGCGGCAACAACCACACTGGTGCCGCTTTCTGTAACATTTTCCTTGCGGTCCGCTTTAACCTCAGTCCGCAAATCGTCCAATTTTACCGCCTTCAATGTGGCTTCGGTCTTGCCGGTCAAATCCACTACGCCTATATTGCCTACAGCCGCCAGATTAAAACTTATTCCCGGTTTCGTATCAAGACCTACGGACGCACCCACCGCCACATTTTTGATGTTTATAGTGTGGTCGGTGTTTGCCAAAACTTTGACATCTCCCACAGTGATAGTTGTCTTGTCAGCGTCTGTCAAGGTCACACCCTCTACTTTTTCCGTACCTGAAACCTTGGCATTGGTGTTCCGTTGCAAGGTGTCCTTTACCACACCGGCAACTGCCATCAACGAAAAAGAGCAAAAATCCGGTGAAACAGAGAAACCTGCTTTCACTTGGGCATCCACCGCCGTATCCTTGGTATAAACTTTGTCATTTGCCAAAACTTCCATAATGGAGGTGCTTTTACCTTTATTCTTATTGACGTCCGTAGTAATCAGCAGGGCTTCCGTATTGCCCTTTAACTCGTTGCATGCCGCCACACCGGTACCGTCAAGGGTTAATGTTGTTTGTCCGCTAAATTGCAAAAGCAAGCCGCCGCTGGCAGCCACATTGTGATAAGTGTGGCCGGCATCCGCAGCGATGTGCAGACCATATTGTTTATCTTTTTCGCCGCCATTTCCGTCAGGAACTTTGAGCGTAATATTTTCCACAGACAAGTTGCTACCCTTTACTTCCGCACGGGTATCACCGCTGAAAATATTTTTTGCCACGCTGACACCCAAAACACCGGCAACTGCCCTTTTCTTGTCATCCAAAAGGGACAAACTTAAATCCAAACCGCCTGCCACATTGGTAACGTCCTCTTTGGAGATAGCATCCACAAGGATGCCTTTGGCTTCAATGTCCATATTCTTTATCTCGGCAACCGTGTCATTGGCAAATTCGTGCATGGCAACATTCACCGGTATGCTTACACTTCCCGGTATGCTCCCGGTATTTTTGTCAAGCCCCAACATACAGTTTGCCGCCACAGCGGTCATAGAAAGGTCAGAATATGCCTTGACCTCTACCGCATTAAGTTTCGTCATAAGCAGTTGGCTTCCGTCTGTTGCCGTATTGCGGATGGCTGCCGTAGTGTCAATATCACCCCGTGCCAATGCTATGCCGGCAAGGGCGCCAAGATTTTGAGAAAGACCCAAAGTGATGCTGTCGCCGGTGCTGACAATGTTGTTCTTGTTGTTGGCAAGTACGCTGACATTGTTCTGCACTGTCTGAGTGTCAAGAACGGGTTTGTAAGTGGAGTCCTCCACAATTGCCGCAACATCTTTATAAATATCACTAATCGCCACACTGCCGGAAAGGGTAATGGTGAACGGCGAAACCCCTGGTTGTAAAGAACTGCCGCTAAAACTGCCGCTGAAACCGCCACCGGCGGCAATGCTCTTTAATGTGGATTCATCTGCGGCATGGACAATCATATTTCCCTTGCTATCGCAGAAGGTGATGGTTGCATCTTCCACCGCCGCCCTGTTGGCCTGCTTGGTGTCAATGGTTTCTTTCGTTGAAGTACCTTTCACGCTGTATGTGCCCACCTTGGACATTGCCATGTGGAAACCTGCATTGAGATTGTCAAACAAATGTATTTCCAATCCCGGTGCCACAGCCGTAAGACCGCTTTTATCATTGGTGGCTACGGTAAGGTTCTTCACATTGCTAATGGTGGATTTTTTCTCTTGGTCGGCACCCGCTGCATCTTTGTATTTGTAAGTGCCGATAAGCGCTTCCGTATTGTTAGTCCCCTTGTTGTAAGCGATTGCACCATGCAAATCTGCCGAAATACCCTCTTTGGAACTGCTGGAATATGCGGCATCCACAGCCACAGAAGTCAACTGGAAGTTGTTCAAACCTTCCACAGTCAAATCACTGCCATTACCGTTCCATGTTATGCCCAAGGCATTGGCTTTGGTATTGTTGCTCAACTCCGCCCCGGCATAACTCAACCCGGCAGACAGTCGGGAACCGCCACCAATGTCAATGGCACCTGCCACACCTACCACATGGCTGTAATCAGTTGCATTCACTGTTAAATTGCCGTCAGTGAATGTGGAATTTTCTGCCAAGGCAATAATGTTGTTTTTGATATTGTTTTGAACACCGGAACCAATCCCGGCGAACAATGCTTTGTCACTTCCGTGATAACCGTCATCTGCTGCCCCGCCTGTTACTGCCAATCCTGCAGCCACACCAACGATGCGGGTATCGCCCCGGCTTTGGACAACAACACCGTTTTCATTTCCTATTTTATGTGTTGTTATATTTGTTGTTATATTGCTTTCGCCCTTAATCTCACTCTTGAAATTTTCATTAACATTGTTGACCACCACACCCACACCGGCATTGAGATATTTGGGGTCATCTGCATAATCGCCACTCGTCAAAGACAAAGGTGCGGTTATGGCAACCCCGACCACTGTGTTGCCCGTATTGGTACTCGTATAGTCCTTAGATTTGTAACCCACAACTGCACTCTCACCGTCATCGTTGACCTTAACATCCACATCTGTATTTTTACCCGCAGAAGCAATGGCTTTGTCCGCCTCCTTGCCCTGCAAATCAAAACCTTTGCTTTCCAAAGTGCCTGCCAATGGATTGATGGAAAACTCTACATCCGGTTGGATATCACCGGCAGTAACATCCAAGGTTATCACTTTGATTGTGGTTCCATCCACTGTTGCCGTAGCATTGTTTGTCAGGTTATTGACTGACACCGCACCTTGAATTTCTGCCTTAACATCAAAACTAAACCCCAAATCTACCGCTGTTGCAACTTGGGTCAGTTTGTTCATGCTCCTGTCAATCAAGGTTCCCACATCATAATTGCCGCCCTTGATAAGTGCCACCACATTGTTAGTCACTTGGTTGACGGCAACCGCCGCCCCCAAATTTGCTTTTGCCTTGCTGACTTTTTCCACACTGATGCCGCCTGCCACCTGTACATCACCTAAAATGGCCTGATTGGTAACTTTTGCCGTATCTACACTGATTGTTACATTTTCCTGCTTGGCGGCAACTTCATTCTTGGCTATATTGTTGATGGAAACGGATACGCCCAATCCGCCCAACGCAAATTCGTCGGCATTCTCATTTTTGACACTGCCAATGTTCAGGCCTGCCGCCACCTGCACACCTTTGCTCTGTGCCTGGGTAACAAAATTTTCCAAACTGCCGGAAACACCATTTACAGTCGCTCCACGCACAACTGCATAAATTTCTTTGCCGGAAATCCTGTTGAATGCCACCTCTCCGCCCAATGCACCTTCAAGGGCAGAACTACCTGCATTCCCCCCCATATAGGAAAATGCTCCCTCACCGCCGGCAGCCACTAAAACACTGCTGTCGTTTGCCAGTACCTGCAAATTTTTAGCGGTCAGGTTCTTCATTTCCACAATGGCGCCCGTCATTCCTTTATAAGTGTTGACAGAAAAACTGCCTGCCACAACAGAAGCGCTGCCACTGTCCCCCAACAGAGGTACGCCCAACATAGGGCCGCCGGGAGCCGGTGGAGGACTGCTTAATAAAAGGCCGCCGCCGGCATCACCACCATACCAATATTGTTTAAAATCGTTTATCGCTCCATAATAATCGTTGTATGCCGGCCGAATAATCCCGGGGAACGGCCTTATAATCGGCAGAGGGGTTGGTTCCGGTTCCGGATCAGGATCCTCCGGGGCAGGAGTGGGAATGGGTGTGGGCTCCGGAGTCGGCGAAGGGGTGGGAGTCGGAATGGGGTTATCATTACCCCCATCTTCTCTTACTCCTTCCGCCTTGGAAGATGCCCCGGCAATAGTCAGGTTGACTTTCAGCCCGTAGGTATCGCTTTTTGCAGAAAGGGTGGTGCCTGCGGACAAGGAACCTGTATCAGTTGCACCTATTGTCCCTAATTGGTAATACTTGTTATCATCCCCCAATGCTTGTCGTAAAACCTTCAAAGCATCCGCCGCCTCCCTGTCTTTGCGGGGATTATTATTACCTTCAGGCAAATACAGAGCATTAAGTTTCCCTGCATTGAACGTAGCATTATAATAACCATTGTTCGCCGCAAGGACAAGATTATTGACTTCATAGTCAATAATGCCCACACTGACGCCCACGCCAAAGCCGCCTTCTTTATTTACCTCATTTGCCAAAGCGGCCACAGCCATCGTAGTTTTGTTGCGGGTATATAAATCCAAACTTTTCGCAGCAGTAAGTTTTGCCCCATCGTCCACAGAAACAATACTGTTGCTGTGGCCGGAGATTGTCGGCACCATGCCCACCATACCAAATTTGGTGGCACGTCCTCCGCCAAATGCCAAATTCACAGCCACAATATCGTTGGTGGCTTGAAGAATCATCTTGTCGGTAGCTTCTTTAATCTTCTCGTAGGCCTGCTTATGTTTCTCGTTGACAGCATCCTTTCTGAGGTAAATGTAATTTGTTATAACAGGTCTTTCATTTAACACCTCTTGCTTTTTTTCATCCGTTGTTGCTTCCTTATATTTTTCAGCACTCTCTTTTTCCTTATCATCAAACTTAACATTATCCAAAAATTTGGTGTTGCCGTTAGCGGTCAGATTAACAGCGTCACCCACCACCACCACCGCATCAAATTTGTTGCTGGAAATCACCGCATTACCGCCTAAGAAATTAACAGCGCCGGAATCCTTGTAACCCGGCAGAACCGGCGACCAAATTTTTCCTGCCGTTCCGCCAACACTAATCAGACGGCCTTCCGTAGCGGCGGCAATTTCAATGGTGCCGCCCAAAATATTGTTTAGATGGCCTATTACAACATCCGCCCTGTTGTTGGTGCGGGTAACCGCCACCGCCCCTGATAAGGCATCCGCCACATGTTCGCCTGTAGGGTCGCCGGCACGGCTGGAAACGGAAATATTGCTGATTACACCCAAAGGATTGGCAAGAGTTTCGTAAATAGTCCCCACAATCCCCGCCAACCCCATCACGGCGGAAACAATACTGCCATCGGTGTTCCGTTGCACCGGCTTGTAGCGTAAATCTATATTACCGGCTCCCGAACCTAATGTGAAATTCTCCGGCATTTCCGCACCATCTGCGTTCCACACCGGTTGTGAATAACTGGCCGCATTATAAACCCCATCATCAGAACTGTTATATTTGTTCAATACTTGTCCGTAGATTTCCCCTGTTTCCAGCATCAGTTTTCCCAAAGAGTTGTCGCTGTCCGCCTCTTGGAACTTTTGCATATCCCCTTCGGCATCATCAAAATAATTGGCAGGGTCATAATCGTTGCCAAGATTTGCAGAGCCGTTTGCGGTACCGTTCGTTCCGAAAACTTTTTCATAGGCCGCATTAACCTTGGATGAGTGGTTAAAAGCATCCTTAAAACTTATTCTCCATGATTTCCAAGCGTCCGGCACATTTGTGAGAAGACCTACAAAACCTTCTGCCCACTTTTTGGGCCGGTAATCATCACACAACACACTCTTGGCATCTATCTTCACCGTGCCGACAGATGCGGTTATATTATTTAGGGAAATATCACCATCAACCCGTTGCTCTTTTTCCATAAGCACAATATCGGCAGTGTTGTCAACATCCGTAATTGCCACGGCGGCACCCATAGAAGCGTTGCCTGTCCCTGTTGTACATGCTTTGTTGGCAACATTACTTTTGGCACCGGCGGTAAAGTCCGGCATATTGGCGGTTGCCGTAATGCTTAGTGCTTGACTAAACTCCACTTTCTTTTTCTCGTCATCCTTATAAGCCACCACATCCGGCCCGTTAGCAGTAATCCGTGCCTTGCCACCCACCACTACTTCCGCTGCATTTTTGACATTGGTTACAGCAATACTGCCGCCTACAGAATAATATTTGGAAGTACCAGTTCCTTCAACATGTACGCCATCAATAGCACGTTCAATGGCTTCCCTAATCTTATCCTGGTCTTTTGCTTTCAGTTTATTGTACTCTTCTGAATTTAGATATTGGACACCCTTAGTAACACTGCCCCAAAAACCGCCGGTTGTCGTATCCGTTTCAATGCGGTTGGATGCGGAGTTGCTCGGTTTCATAGTACTGTCGGCGGCAATATTTACAATCCCGCCGGATTCAATCACACCTTCCACATCCACATTGGCAGCGGCATCCGCCACCGCCACACCTATGGCGGCGTTCACCGTGGCACGGTCATTGGTTTCAACCAATGGCGAATTAGACACTTCCGTATCTGCTGTCGCCAGCAAAACTGCTGCCGCCCCGCCGGTAATCTTGGCATTTTCCCCCAACTTAACCTTTGCCTTGTCATCCACTACCGCTATGCCGACAGCAAGATTTGCATAACCGGAAGCGGCCTTTTCCGACCTTAAAATCATAGGCATGGTCGTAATATTACCCACACTGGCAGCAACCACACTGGCGGCCCCGCCGGCCTCCAGCACGCCTTCCACATCCACATTTGCCTTGTTTCTCATTACCGCCACATTCACTGCAATATCCTCACTCGGATTACCTCCTGTTGCAGATGCTACCGGCATCACCATGCGTGACTGCAATGCCACAGCCATACTCGTTGCCGATGCAGTAATATTTTCACCTGCCGTAATTTTGCTGTCCGCCCCAATGTTAATCTTTGCTTCAGTATTTTGGAAAGTCAAAGTCGCGGCATTGGACTTAAAGAAATCGGAAATCCCCTTCAAATTACCTTCAGGTTGCGTAAATAATCCGTTCAACAGACCGGTGGCGGCGGTTGAAAAATAGGTTGCCGGATTCGTCAAAAAATCAAACTTGCCGTTACCAATATCAATAGCAATATCAGCAATAGCAGGGAAAGAACCAAGCAGGGTCTTTACGCTTTGTGCTTCAGCAGTAAGATTCACATCCTTCGCCGCCACTATATCGCCGTCCACCTGTATATTTGCCTTGGCATTTTCAATCGCCAGAGCAATGGGCCAGGTGCGTTGCACCGGTGTGGCATCGGCTTTTGCCTGAATATTAACATCCCCCGCACTGATAATTTTGGCACTTTTGCCCACAACAATATTGGTTTCCAAACCGCCGGACTGCAAAAGGTTCTGCCAAAAAATATCGTCAGAATGTAACTCCGCATGCAACTCCACTTTGCCGTCACCCTTCATCCCCTGTGCGTTATCCAGAACATAATAATCCTCTTCAATGCCTTTAACTACATCCTTTTCAACTTTTGTAATTTGCAGACGGTGCTGACCGTCTGCAAATTTTTCATCAAAATCGGCCGGAAGAGCCACAATGTCACCGAAATCCACACCTGTATAAATGCGGGCACCATAGTCGGCTCCGCCCTCTTTGACCTTTGCCTTATCACCATCAAACTCCGCTTCTTTGCCCACAATAATATTGGCGGCATTGAACTTTGCTTCCAATCCGGTGCGGATTTTGCCGTTAATCACAATGGAACCGCTGGGATTCAAGGGAACGCTGTTGGCAATGGTGTCCTTCAAAAACGCTTTGCTGGCCCCTTCCAAACTGCCCGTCATTATCCCGGTCAAATAAGCGGATTGGGGAACCGTCACGGTCAAGGCACCAGCATTGATGGCACCGCTCTGCCCCACTATCATACCGTTACTGCTGATGAAATAAAGATTGCCCCCAATCCTGTTGTTGCGGAGGGCGTTCACCGTGCCGTTGACTTCAATTCTGGCATCAACAAAATTCAAAAGCGTATGGAAATTGTCATTCATACTCTGGCGTGTAAAGTGCAGCTTGGCAACTTCATTTTGAGCCACTTTAAACTGGGTGAACTTATTGGCGCCTACAGCAGCGTTGACCTGTGTCTGTGCGTATATATTATGAATTGTATCACCGGCATTGATGAGTGATTGAGCATTGCTGTCCGTAATCACTGAATTTGCCGCATACACAGGACTAAAAGACGGCCACGCAACCATGCCCGTCGCCAGCATCGC
>JAKSOM010000260.1 GCA_024405585.1 Acidaminococcaceae bacterium
CCTCACCCCCTTCGCGGGTGCAGTATGTGGGATTGTTCAGCACTTCCGCATCCGTCAGGTTGCCGGAGGTTATGTTGCCCGGATTGTTGGCTGTATGGGCGGCTTTGATTTCCTGAATACGGGCTTCGTCCGCCGCCGTCAGGGCAAGTTGGTACTTGCCGTAACCGCTCTGGACAATGCCGTTGACATTTATATTATCCGCCAAAATATAAACATTGGCGCCCGCAATAGAACCGTCACCCGGTTTGGCAATGTCCCCGTCCTTACGTACAATGGCCTGCATATCCACAGTCCGTGAAGTGGGTGTGGCAGAGGCGGATGCTCTCCACTGATATTCATGATGCATACTAAACCTTAAAAATTCTCCATCCGAAGTTCCTTTCAGATAATCATAAAGAGGTTTGAAGTCCTTTTGCAAAGTGTCTACTATCTCACTGTTAATCTTGAGCATTTTCGCAAGAGGATATTTGGTGCCGTCAATTGTGACTTGACCGTTTTCCAAATCTGCTTTGGCTTCGTTGCTCAAGGTACTGTACCACTGCGCCAAATCAGCACTCATAAAGCCCATTGCGTAAGCCGTAGCCCATGTACATTCTCCGCTGGTATCAGAAGGATTAGAATCAAATTCACGGGCACTGTTAGTAAAATTGTTAAAAATTTCGCCATAATAGAGTTCCGGGGAATTGCCGATATTGACGGTTTCACCGGGCTTTAACTGGGTAACGCTGCCGTGTTCCGCCTGCAAAAGAATTTTTGAACCCCGGATGCCCGCACCGTCAGAACCGGTAACAACAATATTGTTGTTACTGCTCTTAATCTTGACATCACCTGTAAGATTTTGCAAAGAACCCAACACATAAATATCCGCCGGGAAAATCGCAGTGCCGGCTGCAATGGTTTCTTCGCTTGCTTCGGCTTCGGTGGCAACTACATCATAACTCTTCGTAGATTCATTCCATTTAACCCATTGACCGGCTTCATTTTGTAGTTTATAACTCCGTGCCGCAAAATTCACCCCGTCACCGCTCCATTTGCCCTCAATATTTATAATGGGTGTGGCAG
>JAKSOM010000261.1 GCA_024405585.1 Acidaminococcaceae bacterium
AATTAAAGCAGAGTTTACACAGGCCATATCGGTGATCTGTTTTACGGCAAGCGCTTCATAGCCGTATATGGCGAACAGATGGGTGGCTGCCTGTAAAATTTTGGAACTAGTGCGAGCACTGTATTCCTCGTTTGTCATCTTTTTCCTCCTTAGGGTTTCTATACCCGTTTATTTAGTGATTTGTATTATATTACTATTGCCAACAGATTGCAAGAAGTATATAATATTTTACATCAGTATACACACAAGGAGAGTTTGCCATGAAAAAAATGACCGGTAATGAAATTCGCAAGAGTTTTTTGGATTTTTTTGCTAAGAAGCAACATTTGGTGCTGCCGAGTGCCAGTTTGATTCCCCAAGATGACCCCACTTTGTTGATTATTGGGGCGGGTATGGCACCTTTCAAGCCTTTTTTTACGGGCAAGATGCAGCCCCCTTCCCCCCGTATCACTACTTGCCAGAAGTGTGTGCGGACCGGAGATATTGAGAATGTGGGCCGTACGGCCCGGCATCACACTTATTTTGAGATGTTGGGTGATTTCTCTTTTGGGGACTATTTCAAGAAAGAGATTATTCCCTGGGCATGGGAATGGCTTACGGAAGAGTTGGAGTTGCCCAAGGACAAGCTTTGGGTGACCATTCATACCGAGGATGATGAGGCCTTTGACATTTGGACTAAGGATGTGGGGTTCCCTGCGGAACGGATTGTTCGGCTGGAGGATAATTTCTGGGATATAGGCGGCGGCCCCTGCGGTCCCGACAGTGAGATTCATATTGATTTGGGTCCGGAGCGGGGTTGCGGCAAGCCCACCTGCGGGCCCGGCTGCGATTGTGACAGGTTTTTGGAGATTTGGAATTTGGTGTTCACCCAGTTCGACCACAGGCCGGACGGAACCTATGTGCCCTTGAAGAATAAGAACATAGATACGGGTGCGGGGCTGGAGCGGATTGCCAGCGTTTTGCAGGGCTGCCCCAGCAATTTTGAGACGGATCTGATGTTCCCCATTATTGAGTATGCCGCTGCCCAATGCGGCAAGGAGTACGGCAAGGAGCGGACGAC
>JAKSOM010000262.1 GCA_024405585.1 Acidaminococcaceae bacterium
CGGTGCAAAGGAACAGCAAACCCACAAAAATCAGGGACAGATAAATCCTGTTGGCTAAAATTTCGTAGGGCTGAACCGCCAAAAGCTGCTTCCAATACATGGGCAATATGCCCCACAGCACATAGCTGCTTAATCCAATCAATACACCCTTATTCATAGCGTTTCAAAAAACCTTCCAATCCCTGTACAATATCAGCATAGGTCACATCAAAATCACCGGTGTACCAGGGGTCCGCAATGCTCTCCCCCTTACGCCCGGCATAATCCAACAACAAACTGATCTTATGCAAATCATCCCCGCCCACAAGGCGTTCAATGTTACGGATGTTATTTTTGTCCATGGCAATGACATAATCGTAATACTCGTAATCACGCCGGGTCATCTGCCGAGCGGTTTTGCCTGCCACGCTTATGCCCAAGGAAGCCAATTTGTTACGTGTTCCGTAATGCACAGGATTGCCTATTTCCTCCCGGCTGGTGGCGGCGCTGGCAATTTCAAACTCCGCCGCCTGTCCCCGTCTTTGCACCATATCTTTCAGTCAAAACTCTGCACACAAACAGAACTTTAATCGTTGACAACTATCCTAATTTCCATTACAGCCCTTTCAGATACTCCAATCGCTCCACACTGGATTTCTTTTTGCTTTCGAATTCTGCGGCCTTGGCCTTTTCCTTTTCCACCACATCCCCAGGCGCCTTGGCCAAAAAGCCCTTGTTATTCAGCTTGCCGTTCACCCTTGCCAACTCCTTGTCCAAATCCGCCACTTCCTTGGTCAGCCGGGCCGTCTCCTTGGCCACATCAATCAGGCCCGCCAAGGGCAAATACACCTCAATGCCCGTAACCACTGTGGTCATGGCATTGGCCGGTTTCTCCGCTGTCAGAGGCAACAATTGCAAATCGTCAACACCGCCTAAAAGATGAATGTAAGCCGCATTGGCCTTGATACCCTCCATCAGGGCAGCATCCGCCAGCAGGATGGCAGGAACCTTCTTGGAAGGCACCGCATTCACCTCCGCCCGCATATTGCGGATTGCACCGATGGTTTCCATGATGG
>JAKSOM010000263.1 GCA_024405585.1 Acidaminococcaceae bacterium
GTTTACGCCGAAATTACTCTGTATTTCAGTAATACAGGTCCCCACCTTCCGGCGGGGGTCGAAGGAGTCCTGAGGCATTTGATAAATCATCTGAATCTGCTTGTACACGTTGTGAGGATAGGGGGGCTTGATTTCTTTCCCTTTGATGCGAATGGTGCCGCCGTCGGGAATCTGCAGCCCCATCAGCATACGGGCAATGGTGCTTTTTCCGCAGCCGGATTCACCAACCAAGCCCAAAAACTCATTTTCGCCAAGAGTAAAGCTAACGTCATCTACGGCATGGACAAAGGAGTTGCTTTTATGGGAATAAAAGCTCACCTTCAGGTTTTCCACTTCAACGGCATTCATAGCTTTCCCTCCCGAATACAATGGCATTTGACAAAATGACCGGATTCTGTTTCTACCGGCTCCGGATCTGACAAGGCGCAGACTTCCTGTCGGCAGGGGCAGCTTTGATAAAAGACACAGCCGGGAACTGTCCGGTCAAACCCGGTGGGGCGGACGCCGGTCGGCATGGGTGCGTCCATGGTTGGCACAGCCGCAATCAAATTTTTGGTGTAGGGATGCATGGGCCTTTTTATCACGGCACCCTTCTCCCCATACTCCATAACCCGGCCGGCAAACATGACATAAACCCGATCAGAGATATAGGAAATAACCCCCATGTTATGGGATACAATCAGGGTGGAGTTACCATACTCATCCCTTAGCTTCCGCATCTCCTCCACAACCTGCTTTTGAACGGTAACATCCAGTGCGCTGGTGGGCTCATCTGCCAGCAGGAGCTTTGGACTCAACACCAGAGCCATGGCAATGGATACCCTCTGGCACATGCCACCGGACAGTTCAAAGGCATAGCTGTTAAGCAGGCGCTTTCCATCCTTCAAGTTCATTTTTGCCATGATTTCACACATATGCTCCTCTGCTTCCGCATAGGTCATACCGGAGTGACAGGCAACCAGTTCCTTCAGCTGTTTATTGATTTTTCGTATGGGATGGAAGGATGTCACAGGGTTTTGTGCAACAAGGGACATTTCCTTGCCCC
>JAKSOM010000264.1 GCA_024405585.1 Acidaminococcaceae bacterium
GTTGTGCAGTGGCTCTTGCCTCATCCCCCTCATGACCATAAAGACGTGGTTTTGCCAACTCAATATACCAGTCGCAGACCTCACCCCAAATGAAGTCATAAATCATTCTGCCCGCTTCGCCAAGTTCAAACTTTTCCAGCATCTTGGTAACATCTGCCGCCGTATGTTGCAGACGGGACAAAATCCATTTATCTGAAAGATTGAGAGGCGCTAACTTTGCGTCCGCCGCATAACCTTCCATATTCATTAAAGCGAAACGGGATGCGTTCCAAATCTTGTTGGCAAAGTTCCGTGTACTTTCCACCCTTTCCCAATAAAAACGCATATCATTACCCGGTGTGTTGCCCGTAATCAACATAAACCGCAAAGTGTCCGCACCATATTTTTCCACAACTTCCAATGGGTCAATGCCGTTGCCCAAGGATTTGGACATTTTCCGCCCCTGACTGTCCCGCACCAAACCATGAATAAACACTTTTTCAAAGGGTATGTCCTTCATAAACTCCATACCCATAATCAGCATCCGTGCCACCCAGAAGAAAATAATGTCATAACCGGTTACCAGCACGCTGGTGGGATAGAACTGTTGCAACAAGTCCGTTTTGTCGGGCCAGCCCATAGTGCTGAAAGGCCACAAAGCACTGCTGAACCAAGTGTCCAACGCATCCTCGTCCTGATGTATATGAGTACCACCACATTTCGGGCCTTTAGTCCAATCTGTACGACTGGCACTCATTCCACCGCAGTCATCACAGTACCACACGGGAATACGATGCCCCCACCAAATCTGACGGCTGATGCACCAGTCACGGATATTGTCCATCCAACCTGTATATGTTTTGGTAAAACGTTCAGGAACAAACTGACATCTGCCGTCTGTTACACATTCCACCGCCGCTTTAACCAATGGCTCCATCTTCACAAACCATTGTGTAGCAACCAAGGGTTCAACCACATGACCCCAGCGTTGGCAATGCCCGACCGCATGGGTATGGTCTTCCACCTTCAACAAATACCCCTCTTTTTC
>JAKSOM010000265.1 GCA_024405585.1 Acidaminococcaceae bacterium
GATGACGGGCATCCGGTCTGCTGGCAGGCGGGGGAGCGGGCAGGGGTGTTGCACTTGGACAAGACCAGGAGCGTATTGCCATTGGGGATTTTGCAGGAGGCATTGGACAGCTACCTGAAGGATAATCCGGGAACTTTGGACTATATCCATGGTGAGGAATCCCTGAGTAAATTGGCGGCAGCCCCCGACAGCATAGGGTTCTTTCTGCCGGCCATAGGCAAGGACGATTTTTTCCGCAGTATTATGAAGGATGGGGTGTTCCCTCGCAAAACCTTCAGCATGGGTCAGGCCAGGGAAAAACGCTATTATTTGGAAGCAAGGAAAATAGAATAAATTTGAAAAGGAGAAAAAGAAATGTTTAAAGTAATTGTGACAGAGGATATCAACGAGAAGGGTATTGAGCTTTTGCAACAGGCCCCCGACATCCAGGTGGATGTGCGTATGGATATCCAGCGTGACGAACTCTTGCAAGTCATCGGCGACTACGATGCCATTGTGGTCCGCAGTGTGACCAAGGTCAATGAGGAACTCTACGCAAGGGCCGCCAATCTGAAGGTTGTAGGCCGTGCTGGCAATGGTGTGGATAACATCGAGATGGCAGGGGCCACCAAGCGCGGCATTATTGTGGTGAACACCCCGGAATCCAACATTGTTTCCGCAGCGGAACATACCATCGGCCTGCTTTTGAGCAGCAGCCGCAACATTGTGCCCGCCAACAAGATTTTGGAATCCGGCAAATGGGCCCGCAAGGAACTTACCGGCAGCGAAATGCTCAACAAGACCTTGGGCATCATCGGTCTGGGCCGCATCGGTTCTTTGGTGACCAAGAGGATGCAGGCCTTTGGCATGAAGGTCATTGCCTATGACCCTTATATTGCGGACAGTCGTTTTGAGGCGCTGGGGGTGGAGAAGTGCGTTACATTGGAAGAGTTGCTCCGCAGCAGTGAGGGCATCACCATCCATACGCCCAAGACCGAAGAAACCGTCAAAATCATTAACGACAAGGAAAGGGCACACAGCAAGA
>JAKSOM010000266.1 GCA_024405585.1 Acidaminococcaceae bacterium
GCCAGCGGCAATTCCAGTGTGGGAACATATATGTCCAAAGCAGTTTCGGACCATCTTGCGACCCGTGATGTTTTTTCCGGTGAAGCCAATGTTCAAGGCAGAATTATCTACTGCTTGTATAAAAATATGCGTGACTACAGCGGCAAGATTATTGGCGCCATGGTGGTGGGCCGTTCGGTTGATGAATTGAAGCAAAGAGCGTCCAGTGCCCAGAAAAGAGCTACTGGTATCCTTGTAGCGGCCCTGACTATGGTCTTGTCGTGTATGTTGGTGATTATTACTAAATTCACTTCGGAACTCACTAAGACCAAAGGATATTTGGAAAAGATTGGTACCGGTAATTTCCCGGAATATCCGCTGGAAGTTAATACCAAAGACGAAATTCAGGAAATGGCGGAGATTATCAACGATATGACTGTTTCTTTGAAGGAGAAGCAGCGTATCGGCGCGGAACTTTCGGTTGCCACGGATTTGCAGGCCAATATTCTGCCCACCCAGTTTCCGGCTTTCCCGGACAGAACGGAGTTTGATGTGTTTGCCACTATGACTCCTGCCAAGGAGGTGGGTGGCGATTTCTATGATTATTTCCTGCTGGACGAGAAGCATATTGTGGTGCTGGTGGCGGATGTTTCCGGCAAAGGCGTGGGGGCGGCTTTCTTTATGGCCATTGCCAAGACCATTATCAGGACTTATGCGCGGATGGGGCTGAAGCCGGAGGAGGTGTTCAGCCGCGCCAACCGGGCCTTGTGCCAGGGCAACAGCGCCTGCCTTTTTGTCACTTCCTGGATGGGGGTGCTGAATTTGGAGAGCGGGGTTATGACTTATGTGAATGCGGGGCATAATCCGCCTTTGCTGAAGCATGCCAATGGGGATTTTGAATATTTGGTTTCCAAGCCCAATTTTGTTCTGGCGGGGTTTGAAACGACGAGATATATCCAGCATGAAACAACTATTGAGCCGGGGGCGATGTTATATCTTTATACGGACGGGGCCGCAAGCGGCAATCCGGGCCCGGGAGGATAT
>JAKSOM010000267.1 GCA_024405585.1 Acidaminococcaceae bacterium
CTTTGGCCTGCAATGGTACGATTAATAATGCGGGTGAGTTACGTCACAAATTGCAGAAGCAGGGGGTAATTTTTAATACAACGGTTGACTGTGAAGTAATTATGCAGTTGATTGCCAAGAGCAAGAAGCGTACTTTGGAGGGCAGGGTTGCGGATGCTTTGATGCAGTTGAAGGGGGCGTTTGCGGTTGTTCTGATTACGGATAACAAATTGATTGCGGCTCGTGACAGATATGGTTTCCGTCCTCTTTGTTTGGGTAAGATGGCAAGCGGCTGGTGTGTTGCCAGCGAGAGTTGTGCTTTTGATTTAATTGGATACGGATGTGCAGCCAGGTGAAATGGTGGTCATTGATAGTCTTGGGGATGGTCCGCAAAAGAAATTGTGGTGCAGGGCTATGCCTAAGAAATGCGCCCATTGCGTATTTGAATATGTGTATATTGCCCGGAATGATTCCTTGATTGACCATCAGCCGGTGTATGAGGCAAGGATGAATTTGGGCAGGCAACTTGCACGGGAAACGAAGGGTAAATTTAAGGCGGATGTGGTTATTTCCGTGCCGGATTCAGGTACTCCTGCGGCACATGGTTTTGCTATTGAGAGCGGTTTGCCTTTTATGGAGGGGTTGACGAAAAACCGTTATATAGGTCGTACTTTTATTCAGCCAACTCAGGCACAGCGGTTGAACTCTGTGCGGTTGAAACTTAATCCTGTGCGGAGCGTGGTGAAGGGTAAATCTTTGGTAGTTGTTGATGATTCCATTGTGCGGGGTACAACAAGTGCCAAATTGATAAAATTGTTAAAGGCGGCGGGAGCGAAAGAGGTACATATGGTGATTACTTCTCCGCCGGTTATGGATTGTTGCTATTACGGCGTTGATACAAGGGACAAAAACACTTTGATTTCCACAAGGTATAATGTGGACGAGATTTGCAGGGAGATTGGGGCAGATACTTTGGACTATATTTCTTTGCAGGGAATGAAGGAAGCGTGCAATGAGTTGAAAACAGGCGGTTTCTG
>JAKSOM010000268.1 GCA_024405585.1 Acidaminococcaceae bacterium
CTCAAAACGGCCCGTTCCAATGAGGCCGAGCAACGCCGAGCCATACATGCCAAATATCCCAAGAACTGGATGGATTATTTGCGTTGCCAGGCAGAGCTTGGCAACGCTCATGCACTGGATGTGCTACGCTCTCGGCAGCAGCCCTATATGCCGGACATGTTGGAGCAGGCACAACGGCAGCAGATAGCCACAATGGGGGCGGCAGCCATTGGCAAGCCCGTTGGCCAAGTTTTGATGGAAAGCCTTGTGCCAGAGGTCAAAACCAAAATCACCCGTAATGGCGTTCTGGTGTTCACTTTGCCGGATGGGGGCAAAATCTGCGACAGTGGCCGTCAAATCACTTTTTCTGATTCTGCAAAAGAAAAGGCCACCGAGTACATGGCGGCCAAGTGGGCTGTCAAAAAACAGGAATGGGGCATAAATCGTGGCTCACTCATGTTGCCGGATGGGCAATACTTGGAGGATACCGGCAAAAATATGTTTGTGCGGCCCGCTATGGTGCAGATTGCCAAAGAGAAAAATCGTGGTATGGGGCGGTAAAGTGCCAAAAATGACATTCGTGAAAATGTTGCGTATGTAAGAAAAAATGCGCCAGACCGGAATGCAAAGTAACAATTTTTGAAATACCGAATTTTTGTGCAAAATCATCCTTAGGATGATGACGGTTTCGGCGTCTTTTGCTATTGTCAGAACAAACAGAAGGAGGTCAGGACCATGTGCAAAACAACTCCCATGACTCCCGTGTCGCGCCCCTGTTTCACGGCGTTTCTTGCGCTGGTGCTGTGCCTGCCCCTGTGGCTTGCGAAACCTTCGCATGCCATTGAGGTGGTGCCGCAGACAGCGGATTTCTATGTCAATGACGCGGCAAGTCTATTAAGCCCGGGAACAAAAAAATACATCATTGACACCAATGACAAGCTCTACAAGGCCTGTGGCGCGCAGGTGGTGGTCGTCACCGTGCCGGACCTGGGCGGCGCGGCGCTTGAGGAGTATGCCACCACGCTGTTC
>JAKSOM010000269.1 GCA_024405585.1 Acidaminococcaceae bacterium
CACTGAAGACGTCGGTTTTCACCGTATCCACAAAATCCCCGGCATCCTTAATGTCACGCTGCCACTCCAACAACTGACGGAGCCAATTCAGTTTGGCATCAAATTTGGTGTCCTTGCCTCCTTCGGAATTGCCCTGCTGTTTGTAACGCCAATGGGCCGCCACACCCAGCTCACTGACCTTGTGCATATCAAATGTTCTGATTTGAATTTCCAGGGGCTGCCCCACGTTGCTGAGCACCGTAGTATGCAGGGACTGGTACCCGTTGGATTTGGGCACAGCGATATAATCCTTGAACCTGCCGGGAATGGGGAGCCACATGGTATGCACAATGCCCAAAGTGGCATAGCAATCCTGCACCGAATCCACCAGGATACGGATGGCCAAAAGGTCATAAATTTCCTCAATGCTTTTCCTGTCCTTCAGCATCTTTTTGTGGATGCTGTAAAAATTCTTGGGCCTTCCCTGGATTTCACAACGAATGCCTGCCTCCGCCATCTTCTTCTTCATCACATCCATGGCAGCAAAAACCATGGCTTCCCGTTCCATCCTCTTGACCTTTACTCCCTGCTGCAGCTGGGCATAAACATCCGGCTGGGTATAGCGGAAGGCCAAATCCTCCAGCTCCCACTTTATTGCATGTATCCCAAGCCGGTGAGCCAAGGGAGCGTAAATTTCCAAGGTCTCCTCAGAAATCCGCTGCTGTTTGTATTCCGGCAGGAACTTGAGGGTACGCATATTGTTGAGCCGGTCCGCAAGTTTGATGAGCACCACCCGGATATCCTTGGCCATGGCCAAAAACATCTTGCGGTAATTTTCAATCTGCCGTTCTTCCTTGCTCACATATTCAATCTTGCCCAGCTTGGTGACCCCGTCCACCAGCTGTGCCACTTCGCTTCCAAACCTGCCCTTTACATCCTCAAGGGTGTATTCGGTGTCTTCAACCACATCATGCAAAAAGGCCGCCGCCACACATTTCTCATCCATCTGCAGCTGGGCCAGAA